>JAUILJ010000657.1 GCA_030433055.1 Polyangia bacterium | reverse complement strand
CAGGACACCAGCTGCGACTCGAACACCGTCGACCGGGCCTGCGCCGAGATCTGCAACGGCCAGGATGACGACTGTGATGGTGAAGTCGACGAAGACTGCACCCAGGGAGGCGCCGGCGGCAGTGGCAGCGCTGGCGGACCGAGTGCGGGTGGAGCTGCAGGCAGTGAGATGCTGGACGGAAGCGGCGTCGCGACGCGAGACTCCGGGTGCGGCTGCCGCACCCAGAGCGGAGGCGCCCCAGGGCACGCTTCCTGGATCCTCGGGGCAATGGCTATGATCTGGCTGCGCCGCCGCCGTCGCTGAGCCTCACGGGGAGCGGGGCCGCGCCCGCCCACTCACAGGCTGCAGCCGATGCGCTCGCCGTCGATGGCCACTTCGTCGATCCAGACGTCGTAGTGGTTTGGAGTCGGGTTCGCCTGATACATCCACCAACCGACCCAGACTTCGTCGAACTGTGGAAGCAAGTACTGCGCGCTGGAGTTGCCGCCGTGGGGCACCCCCGGGTAGGTGTAGAGTGACGGATGCTCCACTCCGTCCCAGTAGAATCGCGTCTCGTTCTTCGAGCCGTCGTACAGCCACTCGATGCATACCCACTCTTTTTCGGGTACCTCCTTGGCGCTGTCCTGGGTGGGGTCCTTGTCGATGTTCGTCCAGTCGCCCGTCGGGCCGCCGTCACTTCCGACCCCGAACTTTCGATACTGACCTCCGACTCGGACCCGTGACGTGTCGCCCGTACCGGTGCCCTCGATCAGCGTGAAATGAGCGTAGTCCGGCGTGACCGGGAGCGCGTCGATGTAGAAGAACATGCGCCCCCAGAACGTGTTGTTGGCGGCAGGGAACGTCTTGTTCTCCGTGATGTACGCGAAGCCGTTTCCGTCCGCGTAGAAGTGCGCCGACTGGCTGCCACGGGCTGCGAGTGTGGAGTCCAGGGTGACGGTGCCCCGGGTGGTCCAGGTGCTGGTGTCCAGCGCGCTGGCTTCGAAGTCGTCACACAGGTCGACGTCGAGAGCGCCACAACGGGGCGCGCCGAAGAACTCGTTGCGATCCGTGGAGTAGTAGCCCCGACCGGCGCCAGTGCCTGCAGTTCCTCCGCTGCCGATTTGCCCCGCGGAACCGCTCGAGCCAGCCGCGGAGCCAGCGCTGCCGCCGTTGCTCGAACCCCCGCTGCTCGTGGTTCCTGCGCTGCCGCCGTTGCTCGAACCCCCGCTTCCGCCAGCGGCTTCCCCAGCGCTTCCGCCGGCGGCCCCGCTGCCACCGTCGCCACCCGAGTCGTCATCACCGCACGCCGTCAAGCCCGCGCAGCCGAGGAGCATCCAGAAGGAGAGAGGAACCAAGGACCGAGGGAAGGACCGAAACGCCATCTGCCGAGTCTACACGATCTCCCGCGGAAATACGGCGGCAAGCCGGTGCGCAGAGTCACGTCATGCGCTCGCGAGCAGCGCCTCGTCTCTCACCCCCAAACCTGCGGCGATGATCTGCACGTCGGAGTGATCGATTTCGAACAGGCCGCGCCGAGCGAGCAGGCCCCAATTACCTTGCGTGAACGCGAGCTGTTGGCTCACATGGGCAATCGGTAGTTCCTGAGCGATGCTCAGGTAGTCCAGCTGACGTCGGAACGGCACCCGGCCGTCGGGCATCTCGAATGGGAAGACGTGGTCATCCAGCACACGCCCGATCGCCGTGAAGGCCTGCACCGGAACTCCGGCGCCGCGCATCTCGGTGCGTGGGGAGTAGTAGACCATCACGTCACCGGCTTTGAGGCGAGCGAGGGGAGCGCGCTTGCCATGGCACACCTGGGCAAAGCCGCCCGCGACTCCCCGCATGACGTGTTGCTTGGAGACCACGCCCACCCAAGCTCTGGCCCAGCGCGGGAGCGCCAGCGCGGGTGAGTCGATGTGGGCGGCGGGGGCCGTGAACAGCTGTGCTTGCGTCGAAGTTCTGGTTTTCATGCTGGTATCCTACGGACCCCCTCCTGACAGCCTACTGTCAGGAGAGTTCGCCGTTTGGTCCTGCTAGGCTCTCGGCATGATGCGGTGGCCGAGCGGGCAGGCGCTGAGGGGAGCCGTCGTTGTGCTGCTGGCTGGCGCTCAAGTGGTCGGATGTTCCCGTGAGGAAAAGGTTGAGCAGCCTGGGCCTCCGCCGTCCGTCAAGGCCGAGGTGGAGCAAAAGGAGGAGCCGAAGCTCGTGCAGCTCGTGGCTGGAGAACGCTGGCTGGCGCTCAGGAACTCTGCTCACGGAGTTTTCCTTGCGGATAGTAAGAAGGTCGACAAGTTGGTCGAGGTTGACTTCGGCGCGCTGGGGCCTGACCAGCCGTCGCGCATCGAGGACCTCGCGCTGGGAGAAGACGACGGAGCGCTGGCGATCGCCTACCGCTCGGATCAGGGTAAAGGCTTCGTCGCGTTGGTCGACGTCGGTACCCACAGCATCATGAGACATTTCGCTGCGGAATATGTTGATGTGGCGCTGGGTGACTCCGGGCGCCTGCTCCTCGGGGTGGGAGAGGGCAACGCGGAGGTGCGACGGGTCAACGACGCCAGCCTGGTGAAGCGCCGAGAGCAGGCGGGCCTGGACGGTGGCGTGATGGCCTGGAAGAGCACCGACGTGCTCCTGCACCACGCAATCGCCGGTCAGCAAGCGGGCGGCTTCGTGCGCTGGGAGCCGCTCAGGGATGCCCACTCGAGCTTTGGGGACGAGAACTGCGGCGTGCAGCTGGGACTGTCCGCTGACGGCAAGCGCTACCTCGGCGTGTGTGGCGGCCAAGCGGTGCGCGTGGGTGGGGTCAAGGGCAAGGCTCAGGAACTCAAGCTGCCTCTATTTGCTTTCGCCCGACTGTCGAGCGACGGGAAGCTGCTCGCCGTGGCCCGGAGCAAGCAAGTGGAGGTGGCGAAGGTCGACTCCCAGGAGCAGCTACTCGAGTTCTCCGTGGCCGAACCGATCACCGGCATCGCGTTCACAGGGGATGCCGCGCGGATATGCGTGCTCAGTGACCACCTCGAGTGCCGAAGCTTGATCTAGATCCGGCTCGGCGCTGGAATTCGCTCGCAGGTCCGGGTTCGGGGGTGAGGAGCGCCGGCTCAGACGCGCTCGACGCCCACGACGCCCTTCACCCGCTGAAGCGCCTTCATCACGCGTTTCAGCTGTTCCAGATCGCCTACCATGAAGGTGAACACATTCTGCGCCCGACCATCGTCCGTCGCGCGGCAGTTGGCCTCGCTGATGTTGATCTTTTGCGCGCTGAACGTCTCGCTCACCGTTGCCAGGATGCCGGGTTCGTTCTGGGTCGTGACGCGCACCTGAACGGGCCGCTGCACGCCAGCGCGTGTGTCCCAGCTGACGTCAATCCGCCGCTCCGGGTCGGTGTCGAACGCCTTGATGCAGTCCCGGCGGTGAATCGTCACGCCTCGCCCCCGCGTGATGAAGCCGATGATCGGATCCCCGGCGACCGGGTTACAGCACTTGGCGTAGCGGATCAGGATGTCGTCGATGCCGCTGACGCGGATCCCCGTGGCGTCCCGGCGCGTGACCTTGCGCACCAGGTTCTCGACCATACTGGTCTTGAGCTCTCGGGGGGCTTCCACACCGGGTTGCCGCGCCTTGATGTTCTGGACGACGTCGTAGGCTTGGATCCTCCCGTAGCCGATCGCGAGCAGCAGCTCGTCGCGATTGCCCATCTTGTAGTGATCGACGAGCCGGCGCACCTCGTGCTCGTTCTTCAGCAGCTTGGTCAGGCTCATGCCTGCCGAGTGCAGCTCCGTCTCCAGCAGCTCGCGCCCCAGCGCCAGGCTGCGGGTGCGCTGCTCGGAGCGCAGGTAGCTTCGAATACGGGTGCGCGCGCGCGTCGTGACGCAGGCGTCGAGCCAGTCCTTGCTCGGCTGCTGCGAGGGAGAGGTCATGATCTCCATCACGTCGCCGGAGCGCAATTTGTAGCGGATGGGGACGATCTGCCCGTTGGCACGCGCACCCGAGATGTGGTGACCGACCTCGGTGTGGATGGCGTAGGCGAAGTCGATTGGCGTCGCGCCTCGGGGAAACACCTCCACATCGCCCTTGGGGGTGAAGACGTAGACCTCGTCTGGGAACAGGTCGATCTTGACGCTCTCCAGGAACTCGGCAGGGTCCTTGAGGTTGCGCTGGTAGTCCGCGAGCTCGCGTAGCCAACCGAACTTGGCTGCGTCCTTGGGATCGATACCGCCTGAGAGGCGCTCCTTGTACTGCCAGTGCGCGGCGACGCCGAGCTCTGCCACCCGGTTCATCTCGTGCGTGCGGATCTGCACCTCGACGCGCTGCCGCCCGGGACCAATCACGGTCGTGTGTAGCGACTGGTACATGTTCGGCTTGGGCAGCGCGATGTAGTCCTTGAAGCGGCCTGGGATCGGCGTCCACTTCGAGTGGATCACACCGAGCGTGGCGTAGCAGTCGGCGACGCTCTCGACGCAGATACGGAAACCGATCAGGTCGTAGAGCTTGTCAAAGTCGCAGTTGTGTTGCTTGAGCTTGCGGTAGATCGAGTAGATGTGTTTCGCGCGGCCGCTGACGTCGGCGCCGAAGCCTTGTTCAGCGAGGCGCGACTGGATGGTGCGGCACACCCCCTCGATGTAGCGCTCGCGCTCGCGGCGGCTCTTGTAGAGCTTGCCCTTGATGTCGTCGAAGGTGACCGGCTCGGTGTAGCGAAATGAGAGATCCTCGAGCTCGCTCTTGATCGCGTGCATGCCCAGACGGTTTGCCAAGGGGGCGTAGATCTCCATCGTTTCCCTGGAGATACGCTCTTGGCTCTCGGGCTTCATGTGCTCGAGCGTGCGCATGTTGTCCAGGCGGTCACACAGCTTGACCAGCAGCACGCGAATGTCTTTTGACATCGCGACCACCATCTTGCGGAAGTTCTCGGCCTGGCGGTCCTCCTTGGAGGTGAAGTTGATCTTGCCGAGCTTGGTTACGCCATCGACCAGGTCGGCGACTTCATCTCCGAAGTCTCGCGCTATTTCCGCGGTGGAAGTCTCTGTGTCCTCCACGACGTCGTGGAGCAGGCCGGCGATCACGCTCGCGGTGTCGAGCCGCAGATCCGCGATGATGCCAGCCACCGACGCCGGGTGGATGAAGTAGGGGTCCCCGCTCTTTCGCGTCTGGTCTCGGTGGGCCCACTGCGCGAAGTCGTA
>JAUILJ010000656.1 GCA_030433055.1 Polyangia bacterium | reverse complement strand
GCAAGGCAAGCTCCAACCGAGGCCTGACTGGGCAGTGCTGGAGGCCCGAAACGCAGCAAATCAACTCGTGCTGTCGTCTCGGGTTCGCAGGGACGGCAGCTACAGCCTAGCGCTTCCTCCCGGCAACTATACCATCCGCAGCAAGACGCCAGGCGGAAGCGACGAACTCCACGCATCCATCCGCGCCGGTGTCAGCACAGCGCTCAACCTGGTCCCCCCGACACCTGAGCAGCTCGAGCTCGTCGCTCGAGACGAGAGCGGAGCTCCCATCGCGTCGCGCTGGATCCTGCGAGGCATCGGAGAGACGCCCGATCCCCTGCTCAGCGACCAGAGCCAGCTCAACGCGGGCATGCTGTTCACGCTGCGCGGAGCTGGGCGAGTCAGCCTGCCCCCAGGCGACTACCAGGTCACCGCCACGCACGGACCCGAGTATGGGCTCTTTCAACGCGAGGTTCGCATCGAGGCCGGTCAGGGCGGAGTGGTGCGCGCCAAGCTCGCTCGCCAAGTCAACCTGGAGGGCTGGGTCCCTTGCGACTTCCACCTGCATCAGGCGCCGAGCTTCGACTCCGAGGTCAAGCTCGAAGACCGCCTCACGGCGCTGCTGGCCGACGGCATTCGCTTCGCCGCAGCCACGGACCACAACGTGGTGACAGACTACAGCGACGCGCTCCGTGCGCTCGCGCCCGACGCCGACCTCGGGACGGCGCCCGGGGTGGAGATCACGACGCGCGAGTGGGGCCATTTCAATTCATTTCCGTACGGCATCAAGAGCCCACCAACCGTCTCCGAGCGAACACCAGCGGAGATCTTCGCCCAAGTACGGGCCACGCAACCCGACGCGATCTTGCAGGTGAATCACCCGCGCATGGGTGACATCGGCTATTTCAATCGAGCCAAGCTGGACCTGAAGTCAGGCGAGGCACAGCCCGGCTTCAGCTACGACTTCGACACGCTCGAAGTGTTCAACGGATTCGACCTGGGCAACCCCTGGGCGATTCAGCAAAACCTCGAGAGCTGGTATGGCTTGCTCGAGAATGGCTGGCGCTTCACCGCCGTAGGCAACTCCGACTCCCACAAGCTGGTGGGCGAATACGCGGGCTATCCCAGGACCTATGTCGCTGTTGCGGCGGGCTCGCCAGTCACTCCGCGCGCCATCGTTGCGGCGCTCAAGGCAGGCCGCGTCTGGGTCAGCAACGGGCCGAAGCTGCTCGTGAGCCTCAACGGCGCGGGCCCGGGAGAGCTGACATCCATATCCTCGGGGCAACGACTGAAGGTGGAGATCGCCACCGCAGACTTCGTCGGGGTCAATCGCCTGGAGCTGATCGTGAACGGGACCAAGGTCGTCGAGCAGCGCTTCAAGCAGGTGCTGCGCGGCGGGCAACTGCAGGTGGAGCTGCCCCTGGAGCTGGTGGAAGATGCGTGGATCGTGGTGGTCGTGCGTGGCGACGAGGCGCTGGAGAGCATCCTGCCGAAGATCGACGCCAAGCCGTTGGCCTTCACGAACCCAATCTTCGTGGATTTCGACGGTGACGGGGCGTTTCGTGCACGCAGGGCGGACGTGCGCAAGCAGCGCGAGGCAGCCAGCGCGGCGACCATGGCCGAGTGACACGGACGGCGCTGGACTCTGACCTCAGTACAGGAAGTCGTCGGTGCCGTCGGTCACGGTGACGTACACGAGCGTGTCCGCCTTGTAGGTCGAGTCGAGCGTATTGTAGGCCTGAAAAATCGCGTCGCGATGCTGATCGTTGTACGCCAGGATGTGGAGGATCTGTTTCTCCCAAGCATCTGCAGCGGTCACGTTGGCGCTCGAGAGTGGAATGTCCCCGAGCTTCTTCTCGAGCAACGTGAGCGCGTTCTGTTCGGTGTACGTACTTCCCGCGGGAAACGCGTAGGCGCGGGTCACGCTGACCCCGATCTTGTAGCCGTCGATATCCACGAGGATGTCGGTCTTCTTCCCGCCGCTGTCTTGATAGGTGATCTCGGTCTCCGTCTTGAGCAGCGTGGCCAGCTCGCAGCGGTACAAGACTTCGTAGCTGAACACCTCCGAGTACAGGGAGTTTCCACCCAGGTTCCCCGCATCGTAGACCTGCTTGCCGCCAACGCTCAGCAGGTCATAGCTGAAAGCGTCCATCCCAAAGTCGATGTGGGTGTCGAAGCTGAAGGGGTCGGGGGAGAGGATCTCCTCGGAGTCGATTGGGCCGCAGTCCCCGCTGATGGTGCCAAAGCCCGGGAGCGGAACATCCCCGGTGCCCCCGGTGCCCGCGGTGCCCGAACCTCCGCTGCCCGCAGCACCCCCCGAGGCGCCTCCGCTGGCGCCGGCGCTCCCACCGCTGCCCCCCGCGGAGCCTCCGCTGCCTCCTGCGGAGCCACCGCTGCCACCCGTGGAGCCTCCACTGCCGCCTGCCGCTTGCCCCGCGGAACCGCCGGAGGCGGTGGTGCCACCGCTCGCGGCGCCGGCACTCCCACCGGAGCCGCCGCTGGTCGTTTCGTCACCACAACCCACGAGGGCGAGCGCCCCGAAGGTCACAACAAGCGCAAGGCGAGCAAACATCCGAGTAACGCTAGCGCCCACCGAGCCCCAGTTCAACGAGCCCGAGAAAGGCGCCGGTGTGTGTCGCACGGGGCTCATGTCACCTGTCGCAGGTCTCGCGGGTATGGCTGGCGGCGATGGGCGTCAGGGCTTCGGCGGCACCGCGTCGATAGCCAGCGCCGCGAGATCGCGTGCGCCATGGCCTTCCTCGATGAGCTGATCCATGCGGGCAGCGATGCCGGGGAGAACACAGAGCGCCGCCTCACTGGCTGTCTCGAGCATGAGCCGCACGTCCTTGCGAGCCATGGTCAGCTCAAAGCTCGGGTCGTAATTCCCTGCGGCCATGTTGGAGCCGCGGTAGGTCAACGTGCCCGCCGGGTTGAACGACGTGAACAGCTGCTGCGCCTCCTTGGGATCGACGCCGAGCTGCTGCGCCATCGAGAGCACGTCGGCGAAGGCCCCCGTGATTCCGATGATCATCGCGTTGCCAAAGAGCTTGTAGGCCGCTGCGAGGTCCGGGCGCTCCCCGAGGTACATGACCTTGCCCGTCATCTGCGCCAGCGCGGGCTCGGCTGCGTCGAACGTCGCCCGCGGTCCCGCCGCGAGCATGATGCCCCCCGCTTGACGACACATGGCCGGGGACATGAAGACCGGAGCGTGGAGGTAGCGAACGCCGAGATCCGCGAGGCGGGCCGCCCGCTGCTGGGTGCCCGCGGGCGACGCGGTCGTGTGGTCCACGACGAGCTTGCCCTTGAGGCTGTCGAGCGCCGGCTCGAGACAGGCGTCGACCGCGCTGTCGTCGCTCAGTACGACGTGCACACGCTCGGCTCCGTCCACCGCAGCCTGCACGCTGTCGCTCACAGTCACCTTCGGCCCCGCCAGTGCCTCAGCCTTGGAACGCGTCCGGTTGTAGATCCGTAGCGTCTCCCCCCGCTCCGCCGCCGCTGCGATCAAGCCTCCCCCGATGAGCCCCGTGCCGATGAATGCGATGTGCGCCATGGGCTCACCCTATAACAGTGACCCTCAGCGCCGCCATGGGGCACTCGACCTCGGCGATCGGCTCGCTTCCTAGCGCTCTCAGAGCATCAACCAGGCGCCAAACGCTGCCGCGAGAGGCACCGTCAGGTTGTCGTCCAGGCGGCGCGAGAACAGCTCAGCCAGGCCACCACAGACCGCCGCACCCAGCGCGACCGCAACTGGATTCGGTACATTGCCGAAGCGCAGCGCGAGCAAGACCCACGCACTCAGCGCGCCAACAACCACGAACGTGAGTGACCCCTCCAGGGAACGCCCGTGCACCAGGCGCACGCGCCCGATACGGCGGCCGACGAGCCCCGCGGCAGGATCAGCGAACGCCAACACGGTCACGGCGACGGCGCTCGCCCACGGCGGAGCCAAGAACGCCAAAATCAGCAGCGCGGTTGCGTACCAGGTAGCGCTGTTGATGCGGTGCGCTTCGTGGGGATGGGCGACTCGACTGAACAGGCCCATCAGCACCCGATTCGCCCGGGGGCTGACGCGGCGCATGGTCTCCATGACGACCGCGCTCAGGAAGAACGCCGACGCGAGCAGCGGAACCCAGTCGGTCAGCCAGAGCACGATGGTCAGCGCCGCCAGGCCCGATCCCGTGTGGAAAAGCGAGCGGTTCCAGTTGGTGGGCCGCAAGCTGGGCACCTGAACGGCGTGCAGCCGTAGCACTCGAGCCAGCGCCTCGTACGCCGGATGCAGGCTCGCCCGCAGCTCGCCCCATCGCTCTCGCGAAACCTCGCCCCGCTGGGTGAGTTCCTTGAGCGTAACGGCCAACTGGGAGATGCGCGCGCGCAGCTCTTGTTCGGCAAGCTCAGCGTCGAGCTGAAGCCCGAAGGGGATCTCACCGGCCTCCAGCGGGTTGGTGGCCTCGTTGACCACCTCCTGACCAAGGCGCTCGAGTTCGTTGCCGAGACTGACCAGCTTGGCGCTCAGGCGCTCGGCCATCTCACGACGAAACCGTACGGGATCGAGCTCACGCATCGTCTCGTAGAGTTCGATGACGTGGGGAGCGGCTGTGGCGGCGAGTGTCTCACTCATCGTTGGGATCGCTTGCAGGCCAAAATGGGGACCCAAACCTCTTAACGTCGGCGGCCGAACGCTTCAGTCATGGTTCGGTCACAAGCCCTGTTTATCGCGCACTTTGACCGGCTCGACCACTCGATGCTTCCAGCCAGGCGGGCTTCCAGGCAGGGACCCGCGACGGAAAACCGCACGCCAACATCTACGTTCGCTGTTGCACGTCGACTTGCACGGCGACGCTGAGGCTCTCCCCTCCCCCCCCCCGCAGCAAAGTGCCGGAAGTCGGGGTCGCGTCCTGATAGTTGCGGCCGCTGGCCACTCTGACGTGGTCCAGGTTCGCGATACAGCCGTTCGTGGGGTCGAAACCCCGCCATCCCACATAAGGGAGATAGAGTTCGGCCCAGGCGTGGGAGGCGTCAGACTGCTGTTTGTTGTGATAGTCGCCGCCTGTGTAGATGTATCCCACACGGTAACGCGCGGGAATATTCAGCAGCCGGGCGAGGCAGATGAAGAGATTGGCGAAGTCTTGGCACACGCCTTGACGCGAGCGGTACACATCGTAGGGCGTCGTCGCCAGGGTG
>JAUILJ010000655.1 GCA_030433055.1 Polyangia bacterium | reverse complement strand
CCAATATCGGAAAACAGCGCGTCACGCAGCCAGCGGTGTGCCGATGCGCAGGAATTCGTGCCGAGGATGGCGTAGCAATGCCCCGCCACCAGATGCGGATAATGGATCACGTCCTCCGAGAAGTCCGGCGCAGGGGTCAGTGTCGACACCGTGCCAGCCGTTGCCAACTTGAGCGCGCCGACTCCGGGCCGCAGCATCCCGGCGGAAAACGTTTCGGCATTGGTGTCGGACGTCCCGCATATGACCTTGGTGCCAGCCTTCAGTCCGGTCTCAGCCGCCGCTTCGGCCGTGACCGCGCCTGTAACATCGGTTGAGCTGACGATCTGCGGCAACATATCCGTCGACACCCCGGCCATCTTGCACAGCGCCTCAGACCAGCCGCCGTTCTGCGCGTCGGCCAGCATCAAACCCCAGGCGTCGGTGGCGTCAGTCGCGTCGCTGCCGTCCAGCCTACGCCGCAGCCAGTCCTTGGCCAAGGCCATGCGCCAGCTCAGCAGGTACTCCATCGGGGTGACCCCGAGCGCCCGACTGAAGCGCTCGAAGAACGCCGAGCGTGAGAGCCCGGAGGCCTTCGCGAGTTGCGCAACGCTCCACGCCTTGGAGGGCTGCCCATGGATGCGGCGTAGCGCCACGGAAACGCGTTCGTCGGCCAGACCACGCAGGAGACCTGGTGGCGCATCCAGCTCGGCGCTCGCGCGCAGCGCCTCGATCAACAGCACCTCCAGTAGACGCTCGAGGATCACGTCGCGCGCTGGCAGCGCTTGCCGAAACTCTTCCTGGACGAGCTGCATCAAGGTCGCGAGCCGCCGTTTTCCCCGAACATGCACGACACGCGGAAGCAGACTCACCAACAGGCTCGCGTCCGGCGAACCGAAGGAGCAGTAGCCAACCAGCATCCGCACGTCTGGCGGACCGGTGCGTCGGCCGAGGCGAAACTCGCCGCTGGGTAGCACGAAGTGGGGGCTGTCCCGCGTACCCCTGGGCGGCTTCAGGCTCGACGACGTGAAGCTGCGCGCGGACGGAACCAGCACGAAGTCTCCTTGCTCCAGGCGCAGCGGCTCGTGCTCCTCTACCGCGAGGCGACTCGTGCCTTCGAGGATGGCGCAGTAGAACGGGCGACCCGTTTCCGCGCGGTGAACCGCCCAGCGCCCAGCGGCGCTTGACAGCTTGGAGAACGGCGCGTGGGGTTGGAGGAGGGTGACGACCTCAGCCAGGGGATCGGTCAAGACAGGACTCCTGCGAATGAATCGTGGACTTTGGATTATAGCAAGTCCGGTGCGACTTCCCTAGGTAGTGGATCACTACCCCACGAACCCAGGAGGTTTTCATGCAGACGATCTTGATCACAGGATGCTCTTCCGGTTTTGGCCTCGAGACAGCGCGCTATTTCCTCGAGCGAGGCTGGAACGTGATCGCGACGATGCGCTCCCCGCGCGACGTCGAGCTACCCGATTCCCCGCTCCTGCGCGTGTTGGCGCTGGATGTCTGCGATGCTGAGGGCATTCGCCAGGTGGCCGAGTCCGCTGGGCCCATCGATGTGCTCGTCAACAACGCAGGGGTCGGGCTGCTCAGCGTGTTCGAGGGCACGCCAATGGCTGCCGTGCGATCGCTGTTCGAGACCAATACGTTTGGCGCGATGGCGCTGACCCAGGCGTTCCTTCCCCAGTTCACGAGCCGCAGATCGGGACTGATCGTCAACGTGTCGTCGAGCGTCACGCTCATGCCACTCCCGATGCTCGCAACGTACACCGCGAGCAAGGCTGCGCTCAACGCGTTCACCGAGTGCCTTGCTCTGGAGCTCGCGCCGTTCGACGTGCGGGTACGCTTGGTCTTGCCCGGGCAGAGCCCTGAGACGCCGTTTGGTCAGAATGCGCGGGCACTGATGGAAGCGGAGGCGGTCAGGGTGCCCGAGCCTTACGCAGATTTTGCCAGCGCCGTGATCCAGAAGCTGATGGGCGCTGTGGGGCCACTGACGCATGCTCGAGACGTCGCAGAAGCCATCTGGCGCGCCGCCAATGATCCGGCGTGCCCCATCCGCCAGCCCGCCGGAGCCGACGCGGTTGCCGTCGCAGGTTCGCAGCCGCGCTAGCAGATTTCACGCCTGGTCACGGCCGACCCACCGCTCCAGTGCCTGCGCCAGGCCCTGGTCGGTGCCGTCCCCAACCCACGCCACGTGCCCGTCAGGTCGAATCAACACGGAAACGGGGGCTGCCACGGCCCCCAGCGCGGGCAGCTCCCACGGGCCATCGTAGCGCGCCTCGACTCGCTTCAATCGAGCTGGCAACGGGATGGCGTCGAGGGCCCGCGAGTCGCCCAGATTCAGCAGCACGGGTCGCGCGTCGTGCAGCAAGCCGAACACACGGACCGCTCCGCGCTCGGTCGCGACCTCGAGATCGGGCATGCGACGCCCGAGCAGTGGGTGTCCCTCACCCAGGTCGTAGTGGATGTCGAGCCCGGACATCATCGCTGCGTAGCGCCTGCGGGGCTCGTCCATCTCCAACAAGACGGAGAGCGCTTCGCGCGCCGCTTCGGTGCGGTCGTCGCCTCGACTCAGCGCCGTGATCGCCAGCGTATTCTTGAGCACGCGCGCGGCTACGGGATGACGTTCGTCGTGGTAGGTGTCGAGCAAGCTCTCAGGTGCGAGTCCATGGACCACGAGGGCGAGCTTCCAGCCAAGGTTGACCGCATCCTGTACGCCGGTGTTGAGCCCCTGACCACCGACGGGGGAGTGCACGTGTGCGGCGTCGCCAGCCAGCAGCACGCGCGCCTTGCGGTAGCTCTCGGCTTGCCGCGCGGCATCGCTGAACCGCGACAGCCAGGTGACGTTGTGGAAGCCGAAGTCCGTCCCGTACACTGCGTGCAGCCCTTCTCGCAGGTCTTCGAGGCTTGGCGTATCCCCATGGTTGACCCTGGGTTCGATCAGGACAACGCGCACGCCTTTGCCATCTTCATGCTTTCCCAGGCCGTTCACCCCCTGAAGCCCCCTGCGGATCCCGTACTCAGGCTCCTGCCGTGTCTGGCCTTCTGCGATCAGGTAGCTGACCGATGCGTCCCAGCCGACGAAGGCGATGTCTGCAGTCTTGCGGATCTGGCTGCGCCCACCATCGCAGCCCGCGAGGTACTTGGCGCGCAAGTGCTGGCCGTCAGCCATGACCACATCGACGCCGGTAGCGTCTTGCGCGAACCCGGTCACCTGGCGACCTCCGTACACTGGCACGGAGAGGTCACTCACCCACTCGGCGAGCAGCCGCTCGATGTGCCGCTGCCACAACGCCAGCGTGTAGTTGTGGCGTGTCGGCAGGTCGCTCATGTCGAGCGGGTGAACGAACGATACGCCCGGGTGTGGGGTTCCTTCCGTGAGGAATCGGTCGGCGACGCCTCGCTGATCGAGCACCTCCAGGGTTCGAGCGTGCAGGCCGCCCGCGCGGGAGCCAGCGACGGATTGGTCTTCGCGTCGCTCGATGAGCGCGACGTCCACGCGTGCCAGCGCGAGCTCCGCCGCCAGCATCAGTCCCGTCGGGCCCCCACCTACGATCACCACGTCATGTTCAGTCATGGCTACGCACTCTGAGGCCGCCCCGGGGTCTTGCCGCAAGCCCCAGGCTCTGGCATATAACGGCAGTGGCTGGGGGGAGAGGCGCACCCTTCAGTCGTTCGGAGCGCGATTGCTCCGCGACCCCGCTTGATCGGCGGCTCGGAAAAGCGCTGAAATTGTCCACTCTTGCGGTCGCTCGGCTGTACGCCGGATCGCGAGACACCGCGCGGATCCGGTGTCTGTTCAGTTGGCGCCGAAGTACTTCTTCAGGCGCCGGTCCCAGTCAGCGGCGTTGATCCGCTGCAGCAGTGACGTGTCGATCGGCTCGCGAAGCGGGCTCTGGTCGGGCAGCGCGAAGGCGTAGTCTTGGCGCTCCAGCTGCAGCGGTAAGACGCGGAGCCTGCCGTGGTAATCCTGGTTGATCTGCCAGCGCAGCAGCGGCGCGTCATACACCACCGCGTCGACGTCGCCGGAAGCCAGTTGCTTCAACCCTTGGTCCAGGGAGTCGACGCGGGTGTAGTCGTTCTCGTTGCGTTCCAGCCACATCCCGCTGGTGCTGCCTTCGATGCTCGCGATGCGGACCCGGCCGAGGTCGTCGGCCCCGCGGATCGAGTCGCTGAGCTTGCCCACCGTGAGCGCGCTGGTGATGGAGGCGGTGAAGAATGAAACCAACATCAGCGCCATCAGCATCCACACCATGCCGAGCAGGCGCCCGGGGATGGTGCGCGGCGTGACGTCGCCGTAGCCCACGGTGGTCATCGTGACCATGGCCCACCAGAACCCAGCAAAGATCCCCTCGGTTCGCGTGCCGCCGAAGTGCTCGGTGTTGCGCTTGCGCTCGAGCAGCCACGCCAGGAAGCCAACGGTCAGCAACAGCAGACACAGGGCGCCGATCACCTTGAGGAAGGCCGGTGAAACCAGCGCCTGCGCGACCGCTAGCCAGCCCGAACCCTCTTGGTTGCGCACCGCTACACCGAGGCCAGAGCTGGTGATGGGGTGCGCGAAGTCCATGCGCCGCTCACGCTCCGCGGTGGCAGTGATCGCGCCCAGGCCGACATCCACCTGCTCTGACTGCACGGCATCGAGCAGGCCCTCGAGGTCGTATGGCTTGTAGCTGTAGCGCCAGCCGTGGTCGGCGGCGACCTCCTCCCAGAGGTCGATGGCCAGGCCCCGGTAGCGGTCGCCGTCCTGGATGACATACGGGGGAGCGACCTTCACTCCGACGATCAGCGCGCGACCGGGGGCAGTGGGAGCTGGCTCAGCGGACGCGCCGACGGCGAGCAGCATCCAGGCCAAAAAAAGCAGAATCGTGTGCAGGTAACGTTCGATCATCCGGGCTCCATTGACGTACCCCCAGCGTGAAGCGAGGTCACAGAACCCACAACAAAAACAGGGAGAGCGCCAGCGTTGGGACGAGCACGATCGTCCCGAGCCGTAGGAATTGCCACACACCGATCTGGATTCCGCTTCGCCGCAGTAGATCCAGCCACAGCAGGCCTGCGAGGGAACCGATGGGCAGCAAGCGTGGGCCGATGTCGCCACCGACCAGGGCCGCGAGCAATGGCTTCGGATCTCCGGTGTTGTCGATGGCCATCATGTTCAGGATCGACATCGGATGGTTGTCGATG
>JAUILJ010000654.1 GCA_030433055.1 Polyangia bacterium | reverse complement strand
CGGACCTGCCGGGTTTCGTACCCACCGGCCCGGACTGCAAGCTCGCGACCAAGCTCGATCAAACCGGCCCGAAGACGCTGACGTTGATCACCCGCGCGGCCTGCAAGGCGGCGCTGATCCCGCGATCGCCTGTTGGCGCGCTCACCGTGCTGGCCCCCGCCGCCGACAAGCCAAGGCTGATCGAGCTGCGCCTCGCGGACGTGGTGAAGGGAGAGCGCCGCCAGATCCAGATCGACAGCACGGATCATGACAACGACGGGCTCGACGACGTGAGCCTCAAGCTGCGACTCGAGCGGGGCAGCAACCACGCCACCGCGAGCTTCGCCTGGTATCAACGCGCGCAGGGCACCGCCCGCGATGACTCCGAGCCGCGCAAGAGCCTGGACGCCGCGAGCTACGGGGCGCTCAGCCTGGCGAAGAAGAACGGCAAGCAGGCCCTCGGGCACATCCAGACCCTGCAACGCCTATGGGTCAATATCTGCGCCGAGAGCACCACACCCCGGCTCTTCGATGGCGAGGGCAACCCGATTCCTTGTCGCGCGGAAACGGTATTGGCGCGCTTGAACGAGGCGGAGGCCCAGGCTGCCCTGCACGACAAGCAACCCGCGCTCGCGCTCGCGCTCCTGGAGCGCAACGGCTGGCTCGGCCACTTCGAGCCAAAGACGCTCGCCGCGCTGGAGAAGGCCGCCACAGGCCAGCTCGAGTCACGCAGTGTGAAGCTCAAGCGCCTCAGCGTGAAGGCGCTGTCCCGCGGGCCCGAACCCCGCTTGAGTCCCCTGAATTTCGAGGACTCGGGCGCGCTCCTGGTCCAGACCAGCGACGGCGTTCAGCGGGTGAGTCCCGCGGGTGAGGTCAGCGACGCGAGTGAAGAAGTGGACGCCTGGCCGCTCACCCTCAAGAACGCTAGCGGCGTCGTCTCCCGCATCCTGACTCCGTGCGACGGCGCGGAGGTACAGCTTGGTCCGGCGCAAGGCGACGCGGTGGGTACAGGGATCCTCTCGCCGCGCCCAGGGGCTTGCAGCATGAAATCCAGCGTGCCGGAGCTCAATCTGGTCGTGCTCGGGAGCGGCACCGGCGGCATCGAGGGTTTCCTCGCGGGAATGCACATCGGGCCAACGAAGAGCCGCGCGGAAGTGGTGATGCGACCTCACCAGGCAGGTACGGCGCGGTCCCCCGACGGCAAATACGAAGTGCTCCCACTCAAGGCGGGAGTCGCGGTCATCAACGACCAGAAGCCGGAGCTGTGGACTGCCAGCGGCCTCGAGTCGGGGGGCCTAGGTGACTGCGTCGTCGGCAGCAAGGCCAGCGCTGTAGCGTGCGTCGAGAGCTCGGGCAGTGTGGTGTTCCTCACCCCCTGACCCCGATCCTGCGAACGCGAAAAAGCGCCCGACCCCAGACTCGGGGTGGGCGCTGTTCGGTCGTGTCGCTGGCTAGAACCCAGGCAGCTCAGCCGTTGGGGTTCTTGACGCGCTCTTGGTACGCACCCGTGCGCGTATCCACGCGGACCCAGTCGCCCTCGTTGATGAACAGCGGGACGTTGATGGTGGCTCCGGTGGAGATGGTTGCGGGCTTCTGCACGTTGCTCGCGGTGTCACCCTTCACCCCCGGCTCGGACCAGGTGATCTCCACGATGACGTGGGGCGGCAAGCTGATGTTGATGGGGTTGCCCTTGTAGATCAGGATGCTGACCTCGAGGCCATCGATCAGGAAGTTCTTGGCGTCGCCGACTGCCTCTGCGGGCACACTCACCTGCTCGCCGGTGGCGGCGTTCATGAACACGAACGCATCACCCTCGGGGTAGATGTAGCTCATGGACTTCTCTTCGACGTCAGCCGGGTCGAAGCGCTCACCGGAGCGGATGTTGCGCTCCAAGACGCCCCCCGTGAGGAGGTTCTTCATCTTGGTGCGGGTGAAGGCCTGGCCCTTGCCCGGCTTCACGAACTGGAACTCGACAACCACGTACGGCTGTCCGTCCCACATCATCTTCAGGCCCTTCTTGATGTCACTGCTATCCATGTCGTCGAAGCTTCGCTAGGGGCAGCCCCGGCTGCCGGTGAGGGAGCAGACCGCCCGGGAGAGCGGTCAGGGGAGCCGGGGTCTAGCCGCGGATGGCCCGTCGTTCAACCCCCAAGCTCCCCGACAGGGTGGCCCAGCGCGCCTCAGGAAGCGCGCCGGTGGGGAATATCCAAGGGGTTTTGACCAGTTTGGCAAGGTCTGGACCGCGGCCCGAGGGGTCGTGACCCCGCCAAACTCAGAGGCCGGCGCTTGCGTGGCCGCCAGGGCCGCGATACTTCGGAGCCGCACGTGATGGATGAGTCAGGACGCGAGCTCGAGGAGCTGCGACGGGAGGTGGTAGAGAGCCGCTCACTCACCATCAAGACCAACAATTTGGTCAACGCTCTCGCCGCCGATCTGAAGAGCATGGCCAAGCGCCAGCAGCAGCGCGAGCGCGGCGTGTGGCTGAACAACGCGACCATCTATGTGGTGAGCGTCGCCGTGCTGCTCGTGGTCTTGAAGATCGCGTGGGACGCGCGAGTGGAGGCTGTGACGTCGTCGGCGAATACCCGGCTCGCGCGGCTCGAAGGCGTCGAGGCGGAGCTCGAGGCGCTCAAGTCGAGGAGCACGGGTCGCGGCGAGAGCAGCAAGACCGCGGGCGAGCTGTATGAGCTGGTGCGCAACAACAAGCAGAAGGAGCTGCTCGAGAAGTGGCCCGAGGCTCAGAAGGCGAACCTGACCAAGACGGAGCGCGCCATCTTCGAAGACGCGGTCTCCCGGGCACGCTCGGATTTGTCCCTGGTCGCCTACCAAGAGGGCCTCGACCACGTGCGCACCGGACGCTGGCACGAGGCACGTCAGGCGCTCGAGGAGAGCCTCCGCCTCGACTCGAACGCGGCACATAGCCCCCAGGCGCAGTACAACCTCGCGCTGGCGTTGAAGAGCCTTGGTGACCAACGCAAGGCCATCCCGATCTTGATGAAGCTCAGCGAGGCCTCGGCGGATCGCGAGGTCATGGACGACGCGCTATTTCTCCTCGCGGAAGCACAAATCGAGATCAAGGCGTGGAACGACGCCAAGAGCACGCTGCGAAGCTTCATCCGACGCTTTCCCAAGAGCCCGTACATCAACGACGTGCGGATGAAATCCGCCGAGATCAACCTGCAGCACTGACTTGGCGACGGCTCACCCCTGCTCAGGCAGGGCGCTCGCTCTGGCGGACATCAGCGCATGGCGCACCGCCTTGGGACTGCACCCGTACTTGGCCTGCGCGTAGCTATCCAGGCTCACCACCTGCCAGTCATCGTGCGCGTCGAGCTGCCCGAAGAATGCCTCCAGCGCATCCTTACGGATATAGCCATGGAGCAGAGCGACCCCACCCCGCCGCACGCTGCGCCGCAGATTCCCTTGCAGGGCCACAGGGTCGTTGCGCACCCCATCGACCGTATCGCCCGAAGCGTCGTGCCACAGCACGTTGAGAAAACCGACACGCCGCAGCGCCTCGTCGTTCAGCTTGCGTAGCCTCCCCGGCGCGCCGAGGTATGGCCCACCACCCGGCGGTCGTGAGTAGACGATCGGATAGGGGCGAGCTGTGTCATCCTGACGACTGACGACCGGATAGCCTCGCTCGCGTAGCAGGTCGAAATGCCGCCGCTCCCACTCGGGCCACTGGGTCCTGAGCTCGGTGCCCGAGAGGTAACGCCCCTCGGGGATACCGAAGACTCGCTCATAGATCTCACGGAAGTCCTCCGCGGAAGTAGCCACCAGCGCCAGCTCGATCAGCATCTGCGTGGCCTCGTGCTGGCCCTGGATGTATCCAATCGTACGCTCGCCGTAGTCGCGAAAGGACATCTCGACGTCGTGGTTGTAGCTGTGGGAGCCGATGGTGTGCCCCTGCTCCACCATGCGCTGCACCAGCTGGTAGGTATTCGAGCGGATGTTCTTGCCCACCAGGAAGAACGTCGCCTGGTAGCCGTGCCGCTCCAGCAACTTCAGCACGCGCGGCGTGTGATTCACCGTCGGTCCGTCGTCGAAGGTGAGCACCACCTGCCCGGCGGTGTGCTCATCGTCACGATAAAAACCGTGGGGCAATGTCGAGTCGGGCAACGCGCAAGCGGGCTCTGACTGCGCCTCGACGACGGGCTCCAGGGCGGCTCCCTGGAAGGGGACGCGGTCCTTGAGCGCAGACTTCTGGCGCGCTCCCCGAGGCTCGGCGTCCAGAGCGCGAGCTTCCGGCACGCGATCGAAACGCGCGGGGCGCTTGGCGTCAGCGCCAGCCGCCTGGCGTGGCTCGTGGCTTGGTTTGGGGGGTGAGGCGCGCTGGTGCTGCACCGGCGCACAACCCAAGGCGAAATTCAGACCCAATAGACAACAGGCAATGCGGCGCTTCATGATGCCGGGGCTACGCGCATCCGTGACGGCAAGACCCGTCAATTCCAGCTGGTTTTCTCCGACCTAGGCCGTGTCACGGATCCCCGTAGCCCTCCCGCAATCGGTCCGCTCTGCATCCATGCCCCCCGAGCTCGTCGCCCTCAATCCACGCCTTCGCTCCCTCGCAAACGCCAGCGAGGCAGAGCTCTTGCGCGCGGTCGCTGGTGACGGGAACGGGCAGCAGGCAGCGCAGGCCGAATTCTACTCGCGTCACGTGCACTACCTCTACGCGGTGCTCGTGAAGCAGCAGCACCGCCTCCGACGGGTGGTGGGGATCAGCGCGGAGGACCTCGTGCAAGACACCTTTCATCGCGCGTTCACTCGCGCACAGACCTTCTCGCCAGACGGCATTGACGATCCGGATCACCTGCGCCGCCGCACCCGCGCCTGGCTGGGTCGCATCGCACAGAACCTGCTCATCGATGCCGTGCGGCAATCGAGAGAGGTCTCCGACTCCGCCGGCCTGGAGCGCCTCGAAGACCAGCCTCCCCCCAGCTCACGTCCAGCGCCGGACTCCCAGCGTCCCGCCGCCGAGCTGAGCCCCGCAGAGCGCATGACCCGCGCCTTCCAGCGACTCAGCGAACGTGAGCAGGACGTGCTGCGCGTGAGCGCGCTCTACTACCGCGCTGGGGATGAGCACCAGCGGCTGCCCAACGCCGTCTCCCAGGAGCTTGCCAAGCGCTGGCAGACGACCAACGAGAACATTCGAGCGATCCGCAGCCGGGCTCTGAAGAAGCTCAAGACCTGGG
>JAUILJ010000653.1 GCA_030433055.1 Polyangia bacterium | reverse complement strand
AGCGGATTTTGGGGGGAGAGGCGCGTCTCCCCCCAACACGAGCCACCCGAGTACGCTCGCCGGCCCGTGCGACTGTGGGCGATGCAGGCAAGCCGCTAGGGCGCCGCAACCGACCGTACGCCCTCCTTGCGCACGTAGACGTCGAGCTGGCCGCGCTCCCGAAAGAAAACCGTGCGGAAAGAACTGTCGCGCTTGTAGTACTTGGGCAGCAAGTCCTTGCGTACGTGGCGCATGAGGTGTGCGGTGCCGCTGTCCGTCGACCACAGCTCGAACAGCACCTTCCACAGCCGCTCCTGCCGAGGGTGAATCACGATCACCTTGGGCAGATGCTGATCGATGGAGCGGATGTCCTCCTCGACCAGGCGCTTTGGGTACTGATCGACGAACAGGATCGCGCCTTTGACCGGCGGACGCGGGCGATCGACCAGGCGACGGAACTCCACGTCCTCGGGGAGCACGAGCACGCTCTCGTCGTCCTTGGCCAGCGCTCGCACGCGCAGCGCCGCCCGCACGACCTCCGCGCCCCGTTCGTTGACGTACAGGCCCGCCCAGTGCCCGGAGCGCCCGACGTAGATCCCATCGCTCAGCGCTCGATGGAACTTGGGGCCCAGCAGGCCCAGCAGAACCAAGCCAAAGCTGGTCCACTTCACCCAGCGCAGCTGCGCCTTCTCCAAGGCGACGCACAGGAAGACGAAGGCGAGGGGGATGATGGGGTTGTTGTCATAGAACGGGCGCAGGCCGGGGAATGACGCGTTGTGGAGCAGTGACGTCGCCAGAACCGCCAGCGCGAAACCATTGAGCTGGTGTCCGAGCAGCGGCGTCCTGGAGCGAGCGCTGCGTAGCTGGCCGACGAAGACGACACAGCCAAAGAACAGGCCGAACGCCGGGATGCTCTGGGTTTGCTTCAGCCAGAACGTTCCAGGTCCCCAGGTCTGGCGTACCTGAGCGACCAGGAGGACGATGGCCAGGCCGAAGACACCCACCACCGCGCCTCCGATCCAGCGCGCCGCGCGAGCGTCGAGAGGTTGGCTCGTGACCTGGTGCAGATCGAAGTTTCCGCGCAGCTTCAGCCAGCGCAGCACGACACCCACCATCAGCACGCTGAAGAAGAAGGATGCCGGGTAGGCGTCGTGACGGAAGACGTAGCTGAAGAGGTTGAACACCAACTTGTAGCGGCCGCCCTTGAGGTCCGCGCCGTCGGTGAACACCGCCTGCCAGAATGCTCCAAGGCTGCTGCCAATCGCCAGCACCACCGCCGCTGTCAGCAGCCAGCCTAGCAGGAGGCCTGCCCCCCAGCCGAGCGCCGCGCGGCGGTTGGTGATGGGCACGTTGCGTAGCCAGCGGATGCACGCGAAGTAGGCGTGGGCAGCCAACCAACCGGCCACCACACCGACCGCCGTGCTCTGCTTGAACAGCAGTGTCAGCCCCGCACACGCGCCGCTCAGGGCCCAGAGCTGGAGCTGACGCCTTGGGCGCTTCGAGATCAGCGCATGGAGGCCTACCACCAGCGAGCTCCAGGCCATCAGCTGCGCGGTGTGGTCGTATGCACATTCCTTGTGGATTTGTAGCACGATGACCAGAGTGCCTACGGCGACCAAGACTGCGTTCAGGCGTCCGACGAAGGGGCGCGCCATGGCGTAGCCAAGCAGGCCCATGAGCAGATGCGCGAAGGCGGCGACCCACAGCTCCTGCAGCAACACTGCCTTGCCTGTCAGCAGTTGAATCCCCCGTAGCAGCAAGAAGCTTCCGGGAGGAATCGGGAGCACGAAGTCAATGTAGGGGCGCTCGCCCACCCCGAAGCGCTCAGCGATTGGACCTACCCAGCCAGTGAACTCCATGTCACCCAGCATGAAGTTGCTGAGACGTCGCACGTACAACGCGGCGAAGCCGACGAACATCAGCACCAGCACGCCCAGCAGCCAGCGGGCGCGGCGCCGCTCCTGGCCATCGACCTGGGAGCTCAGATCAGGCTGCGTCGCCGCGTGAGCGCTCGGCTTGGCTGAGCTCGGCGGAGCTCCGACAGCGGTACCGTCGCCGGGCGGACCAGCGTCTGCCGCGCAAGCCGCTGCGTTCGGCTGGGCCTCTTCAGCCTCGGGTGCGTCGGGCTCGTCGGCCTTCATCGGGGCTCCACGCTATGCAAATGCCGTCCCCGGCGTCCTCAGAATTGTTGCTTTCTCAGGCGTTTGCGGTCCTGGCGGCTCGTCAGGGCCAGGCTGGCTGGTGCAGGGCTCCGCCAGGGCAGACTCATGTGTCGCGGTTCCATGGACTACCGTTCCTTACCCTAGCTCCAGCGTCGACGAGCGGACGTCGCCAACCGATCGGTCCAATCCCACGCCGCGCGCACGCAGATCGGAATCTTCCGCGACGGGGATGTCGGCCACTCGCGTTTGAACGTCTGCGGTCACCGACGCGGGGGTTTGCCGCATGGAGCCAAACGCGGTGTTCCGTCCGCGCCAGTGTCGGACGCACATGACGGATCCCTAGAGAAAGCCCTGGGAAGCGTCTTCCAGAAAGTTTGAACCTAAAGGAATGACGCAGCCGAAGCCGCGACCCGTCGGGCATTCTCCTAGAAATACCGCTGCCCAGGGCCAATGGGCACGACAGCGGTGTCACGGGGGTGCGCACGTAGAACAATTTCAACGCGGGGAAATTACGTCCCACATTCGTGAGGTTTCCCTTTTCCCTCTCGTGGCCTCTCGGACTAAACTAAGTGCGACCGAGAGGTTCTTGGTCTCGTCTTGTCCCTCGCCCCCCCTTAGGAGGTTCACCGTGCGAACCCAGACTCCCAACACTTCCCGTCGTCATCGTGGCTCGACCCATCGCTTGGCATTCGTCGCGAGTCTGCTCGCCGCCTCCGCGCTGTTGGTGAGCGCGTGTGCTGGGAGTGAGGATGGCGTGTTCGAAGGCAACGGCAACGGCGGTAGCTCAGCGGGCACCGGGGGCACGACGGGCGGCAGCGGCGGTAGCGCTGGCAGCGCGCAGGGCGGCACGCTGAACGGTGGCAACGGAGGTACCGGGAACACCGGCAACGCAGGCTCGGGGAACGCCGGCTCCGGCGGAGCCGCCCAAGGCGGTACGGCGGGCACGGCGACGGGCGGTACAGGCAATGGCGGCAGCGCCGCGGGCGGCAACGGTGGCACGGGCAACGGCGGTAGCATGGGAACCTGCAACCCGGCTTTCTGCCCCAACAGCGGCTTCGGGACTCCCTGCTGCGTGACGAACAACGGCCCCTGTGGATACGACACCGGCATGGGCTGCCAGCAGTCCACCGGCGACGTCTGAGCAGTTCGGCGCAAGCGCCAAACCGAGCGGCCCGCCAAACCTGGCGGGCCGTCGTCGTTTTGTGTTTCTTGAGCCCGCCTCCGGTGAGGTCGGGCCTACGCGCAGCAGTTATTCCAAGCGGAAAAGATCTTCGAGGTCTTCCTTGGTTAGCTTCTTCGCCCCCCCAGAGTCCTCGGTCAGCACGCTCGCGACCAGATCCTTCTTCTTCTGCTTGAGCTGGAGGATCTTCTCCTCGATGGTCCCCGAGGCGACCAGCCGGTACACGCTCACCACGCGCGTCTGGCCGATGCGGTGGGCGCGGTCGGTGGCTTGGTCCTCCACGGCGGGGTTCCACCAGGGGTCGAAGTGAATCACGGTGTCTGCCGCGGTCAGGTTGAGACCAGAGCCGCCAGCCTTCAGGCTGATGAGGAAGCACGTCACCGTGGGGTCGCTCTGGAAGCGGTCGATGCGCTCGGGGCGATCGGTCGTACTGCCGTCGAGGTACTCGTAGGTGATCTTGTCTTCGTCGAACGCCTTCTTCATGAGTTTCAGCATCGAAACGAACTGAGAGAAGATGAGCACCTTGTGCCCGCCCGACTCACACTCTTCCACTAGCTCGCGCAGGGCCATCAGCTTGCCGCTGTCCTCGTGAGTAAACTCACGGGGCAGACCCAGGAGCCGCGGATCACAGGCGGCTTGGCGCAGCTTCGTCAGGCCGGCCAGGATGTGGAGCTGACTCTTGGCGACGCCGACGCGCTCGACCTCTCCCATGATCTGGGCACGCACCTCGCGTAGCACCTGGGTGTAGATTGCGCGCTGGTCGGGAGCCAAGTCGACGATTTGATCGCTCTCGATCTTCGGCGGGAGGTCCTTCACCACCTCCATCTTGGTGCGTCGGAGGATGAAGGGGTGAATCACCGCCCTGAGTCGTGCCGCTTTCTTGGAATCGCCCTGATCGATGGGGCGCGCAAAGCGCTCTTCGAATTTGTTCAGCGGCCCCAGCAGCCCCGGGCTCACGAACTCGAAGATGCTCCAGATCTCGCTCAGCCGGTTCTCGATCGGCGTACCCGTCAGAGCCAGGCGGTGGCTGGCGTTCAGCTCCTTTGCGGCTTGGGCAGTCGCGCTGAGCGGATTCTTGATGTTCTGCGCCTCGTCGAGGATCGCGTAGTCCAGCTCGAGCTTCTTCAGGAGATCGATGTCTCGGCGCAGCAGCGCATAGCTCGTGATGATGACGTTGGCCGTTCCAAGCTCGCTCTGTTGTTCGCGCCGTCCCGCGCCGTGCCAGAGCGCCGTGGTCAACGTGGGACCGAAGCGCTCGATTTCGCGTACCCAGTTGGAGACGACGCTGGTGGGCGCGACGATCAGCGCGCGCATGGATTTCGTCTCGTTCTTCAGGAGCAACATCAGCGCAATGGTCTGAATCGTCTTCCCGAGGCCCATGTCGTCCGCCAACACACCGCCCGACGAGAGGTCGTGCACGAACTTCAGCCAGGAGAGGCCTTGCTCTTGATAGGGGCGCAGCGTTGCCTTCAGACCTCGCGGCTTCTTCAGTGCCTTGATCGAGGCGATGGAGGCGAGCTTCTTGAACAGCTGCTTGGTTGCAGCCGCGACGTTGGAGCTGTCGGTATGTTCGAGCAACTCCTGAATGCGCCCCGCGTGGGATAGCGGGATCTTGCCGTTCTTCCCCGCGGCTGACATCAACTCCACTTCGCGATCGATCAGTTGCTGCACCCGGTCGGCGTCGAATGGGGCGTAGCTGTTGTCCGACAAACGAACGTACTTGAGTCCTTCCGCGAGGCAACGTCGGAGCTCGTCGCGGTCCACTCCCACGCCCTCGCTCTCGTAGGTTATCTTGACGTTGAGCCAGTCCATGCCGCTCGATACGCGAGCGTTCATCTGGATCGGCTTCGAGCGCACTCG
>JAUILJ010000652.1 GCA_030433055.1 Polyangia bacterium | reverse complement strand
CCTCGTGCATGAACTGGTACAGGGGGTCAAAGCCCATCACCATCGGGACGCGTGGGCCTTTGAGGAACGAGGCCAGGGTGCCGTAGCGCAGCGGGCCGAGGGTGTAGACCACCCGCAAGACGGTCGTGGTCACCTCCGGCCAACGCCACAGCGCGGAGCCGGCGTAGAGGTCGGCCCCGACCAGGTCGGCGAGCTGGGGGAAGGTGGAGCCGCCCATGGGGGGATCCTCTTCGCGGTGGTAGAGGGGGGCGTCGGGGGCCGCGCCGTAGACGGTGTGGCGGCCCACGAAGAGGGCCTGTTTCACGCCGTACTCGGCGCAGTGTTCGAAGAGCCTGCGGGTACCACCGAGGTTGATCCGGTAGCGCTCCTCGAACCCGGTGGTGAAATGTGTGACCGTGGCCATGTGCACGAGCACATCCGGCTTGGCGGTGCGAAAGACGTCTTCGGCGGGCCGCTTGCGGATGTCGGCCTGGTGCATCTCGATCCCCTCGGGCGCGTCGGGCCACGGGCGTCGGTCGATGCCGTGGACCTTGTGGCCGCGCGTCGCTAGGCGCTGCGCGACGCCACGCGCGAGCGTACCGCTGATGCCTGTGATCAGGATGGTCAGCGGCTTGCTCTTCCGCGCCGGGCGGTTGCTGGCGCGAGCCCCCTTGCGGGTGTCGTCCCCGGGTTCTGACGCGCTCTTCTTGGCGGCGGCCTTCTTCTTGGTGGCGCTCCTCTTCGCGACGGGCTTCTTCCTTGCTTTGGCCTTCGGTCGCGCGTCGGCAGGGCTGGCAGGGCTGCCTTCGGCGGTGACGGCGTCACCCGGCGCGGCTGTGTTTGAGGCGACTCCTTCGGGGCTAGGGGGCGGCGTCGTCTTGCTGGCGCGTCCGACGGGCTTCTTCTTCGTGGCGTTCATGGCGTTAACTCAGGTCCGGACGGGTGGGGTCGTAGGGGCTCCGCACCGTCTTGGTAGTGAATGCTGAGGGGCGGGCCTCGAGACCCGTTCGAATCAAGCCCCGGATGGCGTCCTTGACCTCTTCCACGTAGCCATGAATGACTTCGTCTGTCTCCGTACCGTCGCCATCGAATTCGAGCGGCTTCCCGAAGTGGATCTGGCAGCTCACGGGCAGAGGCCAGATGACCAGCTGGGGAGCCACGGGCACATAAGGAGCGCCGATCAGTTTGTTGAGGCCCTTGATGTGGAAGAGCGTGGGGAAGGCCTCCTCACCGCCAATGAAGGCAAAGGGGTAGACGGGGGTCTGCATCTTCAGCGCCAGGCGCATGAAGCCGGTGCCGAAGCGCACGAGCTTGTAGCGGTCGCGATAGAGCTTGGCGGTTCCTCGCGCCCCCTCGGGGAACGCCACCACGATGCGCCCCGCCTGCAAGAGCATCTCGGCATGCTCCGGGAGGCCAGTGAGGTGGCCCACTCGGTTCATCAGCTGCGACGCGAAGGGCCACGTGTTGAAGAAGTACTCCGCCATGCCATGAGCGAGGCGCGGGGAGTCCGTGTTCAGGAGCAGCGAGCTCATGGTCATGGCGGCGTCGGCGCCGATGCCTCCCGAGTGGTTCCCGATCAGCAGCCCGCGCCCGGACTTTGGCAGGTTCTCCATCCCGAAGGTCGTGACGTTCAGGTAGCTGCGGTAGAGGTGCGCGAAGGGGGAGTAGGCCCGCACGAGCCAGTCTTTTTGCACCCCAAAAGGGTCGACACCGTGAGCGTCGAAGGGGATGGGGAGTCGGTTGACGTTCTGCTCGATTTGCTCGTCTCGTAAGAATGCCACGCGCGGTCTCTGCCCTTGCTCCAGCCGGCTCCACCACCCCGAGTGGCCGCGGAACCGCTAGATGGGGCGAGCGTACCGATTGTGGTACGGCGAGAGCAAGACCCATAGGGCCTCGGTTTGGGTGCGACTGGTCCCAATGCCCTGGCGCGAGTATGCTGCGCCGCAATGTTTGAGCGCATCTTGATTCCTCATCGCGGCGAAGTCGTCGTACGCGTCGCCCGCACCTGTCGTCAGCTCGGCGCAGCGGCCCACACGGTGCTCACGCCAGGGGTCTTGGGCGGAGGAGCCGCCGCGGTACACGCCGGGGCCTGCGAGGGCGCCCATGAGGTGCCCGCCGAGGCCGACGGAAAGATCGCGGTGGACGAGATTGTGGCGCTGGCCCAAAAGCTCGAGGTCAACGCGGTCTACCCGGGCTACGCGTCGCACCGCGGGCACGCTGAGCTCGCGCGCGCCCTTGAAGCGAAAGGCATCCAATGCGCGGCCGGGAAGCTCGCCCACATGGAAGTGGTCGCGTCGCGGCCCGCCTTGGCGGCCATCGCAGACCAGGCCGGGGTGCGGCGCGTGGGCTCGAGCGCTCCGCTCGAAGACGCGGGAGACCTCCAAGCCTACGCTTATCAAGAGGGATACCCAATCGCGCTGCGCAGCACGCTCGCCGGTGGCGGAGTGGGCATTGAGCGCGTCGACTCGGCCGAAGACGCTCCCGCCGCTTACGAGGCGTTGAAAGAGCGCGCCGGTGAGGTGCCTCTCCTCGCGCAGCGCTGGATCGAGCGGCCGCGCCACATCGAGATCCTGGTCGCGGCAGACGCGCACGGCGAGCGCGTGGCCCTCTGCGATCGTGAGCGGAGCCTCTCCGACAGCGGGCGGCGCTTCATCGAGGAGTGCCCCTCGCCCGAGCTGGTCTTTCGGGGAGATGGCGAGGCCCTGCGCGAAGCCATGTACGACGCGGCCATCCGTGTCTTGGAAGGCGTTCAGCACGTGGGCCTGATGACTGTGGACTTCCTCCTCGACGCCGACGCGCACTTCTGGCTCAGCGGCGCGCGGATCGGGCTGCCCAAGCAGCACGCGATCAGCGAGATGGTGACGGGCGTGGACTTGGTCGCGCTGGAGATCCGCCTGGCGGCCGGCGAAGCCATGCCGGAGGAGGCGACCTCTCCGCGCCCGACGGGTCATGCTGTGGCGGCGTGGCTGGTCGCCAACCCCGAGGCCGACATGGAGCCCACCACCTTTCGCGCGCCTCCCTATCCAACCCGGCGTGTTCGAGTCGAAGTGTCGGTGGACGATCGCGGGGTGCGCGCTGTCGATGATGGGCGCTTGATCGCGAAGATCACCACCTACGCCCCGATTCGGCATCAGGCCGTGCTGACCCTGGACCGGGTGCTCGCCGGCACCCGCGTGGGGCCGGGCACCACCAACATGGCGCAGCTGCGTCTCGTCCTTGGAAATGAGGCCTTCCGAGCCGGGCAGTACGACACCACGTTCATTCCGCGGCACGTCAGCTGATGGCGGTCCACGTGCAGTCGCAGGATCTCTCGAGCCGGCCGGTCCGAGTGGGCCAGGTGCGCGCGCTGGCGGAGCGGATGCTTGAGCACTTGGGCCTGCCAGACGCGGAGCTCAGCGTCCTCCTGTGCTCCGACGCCGTGATCCACGAGCTAAACCGGGATTTCCGCAAGAAAGACCGTCCCACCGACGTCTTGGCCTTCGCCATGCAGGAGGGTGAGGGCGGTGGGTTGCATCCGGATCTCCTGGGGGACGTCGTGATCAGCCTTGAAACAGCACGCAGACAGGCCAAATCCGGCGCCCGCGCGATCGTCGAAGAGGTGACGATCTTGCTCGCACATGGGCTCCTGCACCTCCTGGGCTACGACCACCAGGACGACGCCGAAGAAGCACGCATGAACCTCATGGTGGAAGAGCTGCGCCTCGCCGCCTCGCGCTAGGCCGTATCACGGAAGACCTGTGGACAACTCTGTGGAAACTGGACTTCGCACGCCCTCTTCTTTCGCTATTCGTTCGCATTTCGTCTTGTAAAGTCCCGAAAGGATTCGCTATTCTCGTAATAGCGCCATTTGCGGATGGTGGCTGTGTTAGCCTTGTGATGAGTTGTGGACGAGGTGTGTGTTGTTTGGCCAGATGCCCTCGCGCAGGGGGCAAGCGAGTCGCGCCGAGCGTCAATTGTGGGTGAGGCGATGGCTTCTCGGGCTTGTTTCATGGGACGCCGAGGCCGCTGCACTCAAAAAAAACCGCATGTTCTTCCCGAAAAGTCTTGTCACCGCTTCGGGAAGGTGGCATCGATTCGCCCTGCCTGCGCTAGTTCTCTTTCGGCCTGTTTTGCAGACCGATTCGCAGGTTCGACTCTCCCAACTCCCACTCCCGGAGGGAATCATGGCAACTGCCAAGCGCCTCACCAAGGCCCAGATCATCAGCGAGCTCGCCGAGAAGACCAACCTGACCAAGAAGGACGTCGCCGCCGTCTTTGATGAGCTCCGCGAGCTCATTCGTCGCGAGCTGACCAAGCGCGGTTCACCGGAGGAGTTCGTGATTCCGGACCTCCTCAAGCTCAAGGTGAAGAAGGTCAAGGCCACCAAGGCTGGCACCTACATCAACCGCTTCACCGGTGAAGAGAAGCATCGCGACGCGAAGCCCGCGAGCAAGAAGGTCCGCGCGACCCCGCTCAAGAAGCTCAAGGACCTCGTCAACGGCTGAGGTTCGGCTTGCACCGAAACGGAAGAGGGCGCCCTAGTTGGGCGCCTTTTTTTGTGTCTGGATTTCAGGCTTCTGGATTTCAGGCTTCTGGATTTCAGGCTTCTGGGCTTCTGGGGGAGGCATCCGGGGCAGCGCACGGGTATGACGGATGACGTGACACTCCTCGACGACGCGCTCGCGACCCTCGCGCAGGAACCCCCTCACGGCGCTCTCGTGGCGCTCTGCACTATGTTGCGCGCGCTGGGCGAAGAGGACCCGAGTCACGCCGAGCGCGTCGCACAGATGGCCAGCCTGCCGAGGGCGCGGGACACGCACGCGCGTCTGGAGCTCGTGGCACTCCTGCGCCCCCTGGCCGTGGCCGCTTGTCGGCACGTCGAGGTGGATCTCCGACGGCAGGGCGTCCTGGCCTTGCGGACCTGCCGAGCGCTATGCCCAGGCGACGAAGGCCAGAACGCGCTGGAGGTCGTCCCGTTGGCCCAGCTGCTCGAGGACGCAGAGTTCTCGGTGGTGTGGCAGGCCGCCTGCGAGCTCGCTCAGCGCTCCGAGAGCGACCTTCGGGCGGCCCTCCCGTCCCTGGAGGCTGCCGCAAGCCACGCCGACGTTCGCGTTCGCGCAGCGGTCGTCCCGCTCCTCACCTCACAACGTGTGCGCGCTGGCCTCGAGGGGGCGCTCAGCGTCCACCCCAGCGCCCAAGACAAACCCTACAACGTCCGCGTCTCGGTG
>JAUILJ010000651.1 GCA_030433055.1 Polyangia bacterium | reverse complement strand
TGCAGAGAAGCGCGCTCTTGAGAAGGCGCTCAAGAAGGCCGGTGGCAATCGAAATGTTGCCGCGCGGATATTAGGCGTGAGCCGGCGGACCTTGTACTACAAGCTGAACGAGCATGGCGTGAGCTAGTCCGCTTCTTCGAGGTCTACGTCGAACTGATACAGGTACGCGCGGCCATCCGGCGCGAGCTGCCGCCGCATCGAGAGCACGTAGCGGCCCGCCTTCAGGCGCTGAGCTGGCAATTCGAGCCGTACGATCCCCGCGCTGTCGGCGACGTCTCCGGCGTGCTGCCAGATCAGGCCTCCGTGGGCGGAGAGCTCGATGTGCCAGCCGTCGTCGCCCAGCTCAGGGGCGAGCACCTGGAGCTCCAGGAAGCGCTGGGTGGCGTCGAGGGAGTAGCGGTTGACCGGGTGCTCCGGCAGCTCGGCGTCCTGTGCTGGGACCGCAGGCTGGCTCGGGTAGGGTTGCAATACTTCGCTCGGCAGGCTGCTGCGTGCGGGGATCTCCAGCGCGGGCAGCCGTGGGCTGGGTGGCTGCGTTCCCGAACGAGCCGTGGGCGCCTCGCCGCGCTCGTGGCCGCTGTCGGCCGGCGCCGCGCTGAGCGAACCACGCGAAGCCTCGAGCTTACTCGGCCTTGCCGCGCGGTAAGCGAAGGCGGCGGCGCCGGCGACGGCGACACTGAGGATGAGGATCCTACGATTGAGGCGCGCCTGCGGGCTGGCCTTCACGCAGGGATCAGCTCCGGGTACTCGGGCTCCCACATCGCCTGACTCACGGCGTCGGAGATAGCGTCCTCGTCGAAGACTCTCCCAACCTTCCGCTCGCCCGCTTCCTTGACGACCGCGCAGGCGATCTTCTTCGTGATCTCTCGAAGGCGGTGCAGCCTGGGGAAGAGCGCGCCCTCATGAAGATCTTCGTCGGTGAGTTCGGACGCCAGGGTGTGCGCGGCGACGGTGAACATCGAATCGGTGACCTCGCGTGCTTCGGACACGAGCGCCCCGAGTCCCACGCCAGGAAAGACGTAGACATTGTTGCCCTGGGCGATGCGAACCTGGCGCCCGTTGGGCAGCTTCACCGGGTCGAAGGGGCTGCCGGTCGCCACGAGCGCCCGCCCGTCGGTCCAGCGCAGCAGGTCCTCAGGCGTGGCTTCGCTCTTGCTCGTCGGGTTCGAGAAAGGAAAAATGGCGGGCGCGTCGCAGTGTTCCGCCATCTCCCGAACCAGAGGCTCGGTGAACACCCCAGGTTGCCCCGAGGTACCGATCAGCACACTGGGCTTGAACGCCTTGACCACGTCCTCGAGCTCGATGGGCTGCTCTGGATTCAAGCCGAGCTCGCGAACCATCTCCTCGGGCCATGCAAACTCTCGCTTGTACTCGTCGCGGAAGTCCCTGGAGTCGACGATCAGCCCTCGGCTGTCCAGCACGGCCACGGCGCGGGTGAGGTCGGCGCCACGGAGCCCCGCGCGCTGGAACGCGTCACGCACCTGGTGACCAATCCCCACACCGGCCGCTCCGGCGCCCAGGATGACCACCCTCTGAGCCGTGAGCTCGGCGTTTCGCTTGCGCACCACGGCGAATATCCCAGCCAGAGCCACGGCCGCCGTGCCCTGGATGTCGTCGTTGAACGAGCACAGCCGCTTGCGGTACTTCCCGAGCAGCGTGAAGGCGTTGGCCTTCTTGAAGTCTTCCCACTGGAGTAGTGCCTTGGGGAAACGCTTCATGACCGCGTCTACGAACTCCTCCACCAGGTCGTAGTAGCGCTGGCCGCGCAAGCGGGGGTGGCGCCAGCCGACATAGAGCTCGTTTTCGAGCAACTCTTGGTTATCCGTGCCAACGTCCAGGCTGACGGGGAGGGTTTGGCTCGGGTGGATGCCCGCGCCCAGCGTGTAGAGCGAGAGCTTGCCGATCGGGATCCCCATGCCCCCAGCTCCCTGATCGCCGAGCCCCAGGATGCGCTCGTTGTCGGTGACGACGATCAGCCGCACGTCGTCACTTCCCGCGTTTGCGAGCACCTGGTCGATGCGGCCGGAGTCGTCTGGGGTGATCCAGATTCCGCGCCCGCGGCGGAAGATCTGCGAGAAGAACTTGCACGCCTCTCCCACCGTCGGCGTGTAGACGATGGGCATCAGCTCCTCCACGTGCTCACCGAGCACGCGGTAGAACAGTGTCTCGTTGCGGTCCTGGAGCGCCGCCATGCCGATGTAGCGCTCGAGTGGGTCCGACTTGCGAGAGATGTTTCCAAAGGCGCGCGCCGCCTGGATCGCCATCGGCGTCGGGTTCTGAGGCAGCAGGCCGCGCAAGCCGAGGGTGTCGCGTTCTTCGTCGGTGAACGCCGTGCCCTTGTTGAGCAGGGAGTTGCAGAGCAGAGCCCGGCCACGCTCATGGACTTGGACGCTCAGTTTGCCATCGGGTGTGCGGTCGAATTTCAGCTTCGTCACGGCGTTCCTCGCTTCGACTGTAGCAAGGGGATCCGCGCTCGCGGGGGGAGAACTCCCCGAGCCACACTTTGGCGGAAGCAGCGCTCGTATGCGTGGCGGCGGATCACGTCGCGGAGCTACGGCAGGCGCTTCGGAGCCGCTGCGAGGCCGCCTTCCCGCGTGTCCGACACACCGAAGATCTCCCCATCGATGATCATCAAGTTGTTCGCGTCACCGATGGGGATCGTCTTCTTCGAGATGGTGTGGCCCAGCGCCTTCAGGCCATCGAGCACACCCGCGGGGGGCGGCTTGCGGCGCTCGTAGCGCACTTCGTCAGGCAAGAAGCCGTGATGCAGGCGCCCACGCTCCACGGCTTCGGAGAGCGGCATCTGGTAGTCCACGACGTTGCGCAGCACCTGAAAGACCGTGTTCGGGATGGTGTCACCGCCAGGGGAGCCCAGGACTAGGATCGGCGCGCCATCCTTGAGCACGAGCGTCGGGGCCATCGAGCTGGTCATGCGTCGCCCACCCTTGAGCGTGCTCTCGCCCACACTCCCGAAGGCGCCCGCGGAGTTGTTCATCACGATCCCCGTGCCCGGCACCACGTACTTGGCGCCGAAGCCTGCCGAGAGCGTCGTGGTGCAGGACACCACCATCCCGTCGTGGTCCGCGACGCTGAAGTGAGTCGTGTGCTCGAGCTCTTGAGCCGCCTTGGTGTACAGCGGATGAAGCTCGGACGCCGCGGTGGCACGCTTGGGATCGATCGGGTGCGGCTCGAGCCAGTGCATCGGGTCGAGCCAGCGCTGACGTACGGCGGCCTGGTCGCGTTCGGAGGTGTCCGGGTCTACCACGTCGAAACGGCGGTCTGCGTGCGCGCGTTTCGCTATTTCTACAAAGAAATGGGCCGCGGCCGCGGAGTCCGCCGGGTGCTCATAGGCCTCCACTCGCTGCCACATCTCGAGCATCTCCGCGACTGCCACGCCGCCGGCCGACGGCGGCGGCATCACCTCGACCTGGAGGCCGCGGTAATCGAGGGAGAGGAGCTTGCGTTCTTTGGCGCTGTAGTTCGCCAGGTCGCTCGCGCTGATGCGACCGGTCTTGCCCATGGCGGCTACGATCGCCTCTGCCGTTTCGCCTCGATAGAAGCCGGCATCGCCCTGCTTGGCGATGCGCTCCAGCGTGTGACCAAGATCCCTACGGAACAGTCTCTGGCCAGGCTTCAAGGGCTTCTTCCGTGGCGCCAAGCTGCGCCGCGCCTCTGGATCCTTGCGTAGCGCTCGGTGACTCCAGATCAGGGTCATGCCCTCCCGAGAGCCGATCACGTGGCCCTTCAGCGCTAGCTTGATGGCGGGCTGCATCACCCGACTGAGCGGAAGCTTGCCGAACTTGCGCTGGGCCAGGTTCAGGCCTGCGACGCTGCCGGGGACGCCCGACGCTGCAGGGCCGATCCCCTTGGCCTCGATCATCGCGTCGAAGTCGGCCTGGGTCAGTCCCTCGGGTGCTACCTCGCGGAAATCGATGGCCACGGTCGGGCCGCCCTTCGGGCGCACCAGCATGAAACCGCCTCCGCCGATGTTGCCCGCGCTGGGGTGCGTGACTGCGAGCGCGTAACCGACGGCCACGGCCGCGTCGACGGCGTTCCCGCCAGCCTCCAGGATCTCGACGCCAGCTCGGGTCGCCTGGGACTCGACGCTCGTGACCATACCGAGCTGGCTATGGGCGCCTGTTCCACCAGCGAGCTTGAGCTGCGCGGGCTTTGCTCGAAACGCATGCGCGGCCGGTTGCTCAGGGCTCGGGGGTGAGGGCGCGGAGCTTGCCGCCGGGGGTGCCGTAGCAGTCCGGGCCTGAGTCGGGTTCTGGGAAGGTTGCTCGCCTGCTCCGCTCGGAGAAGAGCGGGAGCAAGCGAGCAGCACAGCTGCACACAGCAGCGACGCGAGTGTGGCGTGGCGCTGCGACTGCCTCAGCCTCGCACTAAACCGCACGGAAACTCAGTAGCCAGGTGGAGGTCCGTAGCCGCCGCCCGGAGGCGAACCATAGCCGCCGCCGCCAGGGGGAGGGCCGTAGCCAGGCGCTTGGCCCTGCTGCAGCATGGGTTGCTGTCCTGCCCCGTAGCCAGCTGCAGACGCCTCACTCGGTAAGGTCTGTGGCTCCTTCAGCGGGATTGGCTCGCCGCCTTCGGCGCGGTAGGCAGCGTAGATCTGGTAGCGCAGGTGGACGTTCAGGATCGAGGCCACGAAGTAGATCCCGATGAAGCACGCCAGCATGCCGCCGAGGGCCATGCCAAAGGCAATGAAGCCGAGCAACATGCCGTAACCGAGGGCACGCTTCCAGGTCTTGCCTGCATAACGGAACACGGCCCCGAGCTTGAGTGTCTGGCCGAAGTCCTCGGTTAGTTCCGCGCGGAGCATAATGGCGCTGACGAACACTGTCATCAGCACCAGCAGCACCACGTAGCCGACCAGGCTGAACATCAGGAGCAAGATCATGCTGAGCTCGGGGCTCCCGACCGCCCCGCCCACCACGCCGACCAGCATGCCGGCCACGAACATGAAGATGTACCAGATGAAGAGGATGGGGAAGACACTCAACAGCTGCGCGACGAACGGGATCAGTCCCCGGGTCAGGTAGTGAGTGAAATCGCCGAAGTCGAACTTCGGGATTGGCTTGCGGTGGTTGCGTACCAAGCGCTGGCTCACTTCCGCCTGCCAGCCGAGCATCACGATGGGACCCACCACCGGGATCAGCTGAACGAGCGTCGCGTAGAGCCAGTTGG
>JAUILJ010000650.1 GCA_030433055.1 Polyangia bacterium | reverse complement strand
TCACCGGTCTCGTCGGTGGACTTGCGGGGGCTGAAGGCCGACTGCGGGCCCACTGCCGACAGTCCTGAGAGTGAGGGGCATCCGGATGCGCAGGACGCGGATGCCCGGGGCGCTGTGACGGCTTCAAATGCACGGAGTGGCCAGCCACTTGACCTGCTACGGCAAGACGCCGGAGGGACGTTTTGGGGTCGCCGCGGGGATTCGGGTCGGTTCACTCCAATCGGCTCCGCCGGGGACGGCAGCCGCACGCCCACGCACCGCGCCCAACGCACCGCCATCGGGAATGAGGGCGCCGCACTCAACCCCAATGACCCCCACGTGAGTGGCGCGCTCGCGGCCCGACGCCAAGCGCAACAAGACCTCGCAGACGCCCGGAGTAGCGGGGACACGGCGGCCGAGCGGGACGCCCAGCGGCGCTCCAACGAGGCCACAGAGTCGCTTGGCGAGATGGCAGCTGACGCCTACGCGGAGCGCAGAGGCCTAGAAACTCCTGCGGTACACGAAGGCACGGGGGCCAACACGTTCGACCGCGTCTACAACAACCCGAGCCCGCCTCCCGCGATGGTGATTATCGAGGCCAAAGGCGGTAGTTCACGGAACACGTCCACGCGCGCTGGCCCGGAGGGCTCGGGTGATCGATACCAGCAGGGGCACCCCCTCTATCGTGATAGCGTCGCTGGGCATATGGCCCAACGAGGTGCCACCGCCGAAGCCCGCCAGACTGGACGTTCCGTTGTCAGAGCTAGTCAGACGGATGGAGGCGTCCACTACCTCGAAGTCAGTCAACCCTTGACGCCGACTGGGGACCTCGGAGAGATCCGCGCCGCTCAATACACCGCCGCCCCTACTAGCGACTAGGAATCACATATGCGAAACGTCAAAGTACACAGCGCTACGCCCAACTACGTCCAGGAAGAACTCCAAGACGAACTGGCTGCACTCGAGGGGCATGTGCCTCTCGCTCTGCAGACTTCAGCAGCACACGGTACGGGGTGCTTCCAGACTTGCATTGGCGCAGGCGCGTGGGCGCTCACGCTCGACGAGTTCTCCGCGGCGCGGCGCCAGTTCGCCGCATCGCTCGATTGCATGAGCGTCCACCTGCGCGCGATTGGTCATCCAGGGGAAACGATCGCGTTCACCTTGGAAGGCAAGCCACTCGAAACGGCGGGCATCGACCACTCGCGCACGCCGAGGCCTGATTCATGGCTGATGGCGATGGCGATGGCGTTTTGCTTTCGACGACAGGACGTCATCGACATCCTCACTGCGTATCCCGTCGACAAACTGGAACCGGTGAGCGAGCTTGAGCGCGACCCGTTTTGGGTGCCCCTCTGCGGGGCGGTGCAGCTCTACCTCCTTGGAGATAGGGGGTGGAGGGATGCGGCCGGCGAAGCTGAGCGCTTGGGCCAGGAGGCGAAGATCGCGTCACCACGGCTCGTCGCTTCACGGACTGCGGTACTGCCCATCCTCCGCGCCGTCGATGCTATGGACCAGGCCGCTTTCGATGACGCCGTGGTGGCAGGTCTAAACGCGCACAAGGCACTGGAGGGGCGAGGGCGTGACAAGAACAGCGGTGTCGCCCTGTTCGCCGGGCTGGTCACAGGCTTCACCGCGCTGGGAGTCGAGCGCGGACTGGAGCTCGGTGTCACCTCGGGGTACATGCCCGAGTGGTTGGTCCGGAACGAGATCCCATGAGCCGGAGCTTGACCGTGTACGCCGTTTCCCTCGAGGCTTTGCGCTCGACAGCCAACGGAAGCTCCACCTTGGAGGCGCCGCTTGCTGCAGCGCTTAGCGATGACGCACGTGCCGCGTTGCATGCCCTTCGGCGAGGTGGGGAGACAGACCCCGCTGCGGTGATCTGGGCACTTGAGGAACTCTGCCAAGCGCTGGGTGATGCGTTGCCGAACTCTAGCGTCTCGCCCCTGCGCGGTGGGGTGATTCCAAGAGTTGACGACGTGCTCACCCATGCAGGTGTCCCGTCTGCATTTCGACTCCTGAACCTCTCCTACCGCGGCGCACCGATACCCAACGTCGGTCGGCCGCCTGATTTTCCGTCGATGGGCTATGTGGAGCCCGAGGCGGTGGTCGAAGCGGTGGCGCACTTCGCTGCGACTCCGCCAGCGTCGGAGGACGAGACGGTTGACGGGATCTTGGCTGAGATGGAGGACTGGTTCCGGCTTCTTCGTCGTCTTGAGTCGAGGGCCGCCACCCCTCTCGGGCTCGTTTGCTTCTTGGACTAGCCTAGACAGGGGCCACACCCCTGAGGACGTGGACGCCTCTGTCAACGCATTGCGGCAAAGAAACGAAGACGCTGGCACATACGACATGCCCAGAATGGCTCGAGAACTGGGATTTGTTCCACCTGATGATGACTAGGATATGAACATGAACAAAGACGACATGCTTGACGTTGCTCTCGAGATGATTGGCACTCCTGGGAGGTCGCCAAAGGCGCAAGCAGCGCGCGAGGTATTCGCGCCAAGAATCGAGTCCAGCGAAGATCGGTCCTATGAATCCTACGATTCACTGGGGGTGAGTGTAATCGCCGACCTGAATGAAGATCTGGTAATATCGATTTCATTTTTCGGGCGCACGCTCAATCGTTGGCAAGGCGATGTCTATACCGGCCCTCTTCCACACGGCCTCTCGTTCGAGATGTCTCCTGATGCGATCCATCGGCGTCTGGGCGAGCCCATGAAGCGGGGAATGAACTGGGAGATGTGGGACTTTGGCGACTACACACTACGAACAGAGCACAACAGCAAATGCGAGGGACCTCTTCGGGTGGTGACACTGGGCTTGGGTTGATCGATGTCCGTCCAACTTCGAGCGCAACTCTTGTGGGAGCCCGACAAGACTCCTTCGCTTGCGGCTCTGGTGCAGCATCTTGAGTCGACTGGAATCCCCGCTGCGTACGTAGGACGGGCCGCGTTCAGTCGTCGCAAGCTGACCACCCACGCCCTCGAGTCGTGCAACCCTCGCACTCACGTGGTGCGCCTGATCCGTGCCGTGGCGCCCGCCTACGAGCTGCAAGTCTCCCTCTTCGACTTAGGCAACGCCGTGTTCGTCACGCGCGCCGACAAAGTCGACCCCGAGCACGTGACCCTGTGCGCCGAGAGCATGGAGACGCTCGCACTGACCACAAACGTCGAGTTCGCCTACATCCAGAGAGACGACGCTGAGCCACCTCTACTCTCCGATGTCTACCTGACCAAGGGCCCACGCCGTTGCGGGGCGACGACTGTTCTGGGGCCGAGACTCGTCAAGGCCCTCGGAAGGGGGTCTGCAGCAGAGGGTGTGCGGCGTGTGGCAGCGCTCGCGCCGAAGCACGTCGTGTCGCATCCTCCAGCCCTCCTGCTTCACATCGATGGGCCACTGGGCCTCAGCAGGTTCGAATCGCTCGGGCTCTTCGGCATGGTAGATGCTCACGGGGGCTCTGTTGCCGCCCGGGAGTGGGCGCGGCTAAGGCCTCCGGAACTGTAGTCACCGCACGCTGCCTGTCGCAACGCACTCGGACCAGGTGGTCTGGCGAGAGTGCCTCCTTCTCTCCGCGGAGACTAGATGTGAAGCTCGACCTCATCGCCTACGACGAAGTGTTCTACGAGGCTCTCCTGGACATGGATGGCGCGCGCCGCGTCAGCTTTGGCTGTGCCGTGGCCGCCCGCTATTTGCCGCTCTATAAAGCGTATCGGCGTGGCACTGATTGGATGGCCATCGAGCCCATCCTCGCGGCGGGCGCGAAGTTCATAGAGGGGAAGAAGCCCAAGCTCCCGAAGCGACTTTGGGACGGCGTGGCTGACCTAGTTAGCCACTACTACGAGGAGGGCCAACCCTTGCTCCTCTATGGTGTCTGTAGCGGAACCAACGTACTCCGGGCCATCGCAGACTGCGACACAGACTATTCCGCGACGTGTGCCGCACGCTGCGCGCTGCTCTCAACGCGGGTGGGCGAAGAAGTGGACGCGACCCTGGCGGCCGAGGGAGTGACTCTCGAAACGAGCGCTCTCGTGGAAGAAGCAGCTTGGAGAGCCGCGTCCATAGCCGCTCTCGCCCATGGTCCGCTTGAGATCCCTCAGGTGGAGTTGGAGTCTGCCGTAGACCTGCCGCAGTGGTGGGACGCCTTGAAGCAATGCAAGACGCCTGTGCGTCAGCGAAACTTGAAAGGGTAGGAGTCGCAATGGAAAGCGTCGAGGAATACCAGACCGCCCTTGAGGGGCTCTCGTCCGACGCGATGGTCGCGTTGATCTGCGCCGCCGCCGAGCGCTTCTTACCTGTCTACGACGCCGTTGGCTCCGGCGACCCCGCCCTGCTCCGCGGCGTCATCGACGACCTCTGGGGTTGGCTTGGCGGCTCCCCTTGGGACACCACGCTCGACGAGCGCTACCAGGAACTGGAGGAGTACGCAGACGCTGACTACGCAGATGGCGACGAGGTCCTCGGCGGGATCTCCGCAGCAGTCCTCGCCTCCATCGACGCTGCCCGAAGGCATTCCCAGGCCGGCCCCACCCGTGATGCGGTCGCACAAGGGCTCCTTGCGGCCCTCGACCTTGCAGACGCCATCGACGCAGCGCTCGAGGATGCCGACGTCGAACCGGGCGCCGTCGAGGGAGAGCAAGCGTGGCTTCACCACGCGATCGCGACGGCCAGGGCTGAGCCCGTGCAAGAACTGCGTGCGTTGTTGACCGCCCAGGTACCAGCTTGGGTAGAGCACTACCTTCAGGCCAGCCTCGACGACTGAGCTCTTAGCGGACGTCACACGTCCGGCGTGCCAGCGACGACGCTCGGAGACGGCCGGCCCTAACGCCGAAGTCGCGCCTTCGATGAGCGCGCGAATGACGAGCGCTTCGAGCACGACCACCGCGCCCTCGGGCGCCGCACGGAGACCCGGTGCCCACGCCCCGACGGACGCATCGAGCGCGCCGCTTCTGGTGGCACCGGGGACCGCCTGGCCGCCGAAGAGCTGCCGTCGGGTGGCCTGCGCGTCTACGTCTACGTCGACGAACGCGCGCTCGTGCCGTTCATGCGCGTGGACTACGCCAGCGCCGACGCCACAGCCGACCAAGGCGAGCGCTTCTACTTCTTGAGCAACCAGCTCGGCGCCGTCGAGCGCGTGCTCAACACTCAACGACAACGCCGAGACCGTCTGGCGCGCCGAGCACCACCCCTACGGCGTCCGCACCATCACGTCTCCAGGCCG
>JAUILJ010000649.1 GCA_030433055.1 Polyangia bacterium | reverse complement strand
GCGCCACGTAGGTGGCTCCGAGGCTCGAAGTCGCCTTGAGCGCGCCCCCACCGAACTCGATGGGCAAGTCACCGAAGAACGCCGCGTCGGCTCGCGCCACGGCGCTCGGTACATAGGGGATAGCCAGCCCCGTGTCATCGAACGTCGAGCGCACGAGCGTGAGGTTGGTGTTCACGTCGAAGAAGTCACCGGTCGCGCGCACGGCGCCGACCCAGCCGGTGCGAGTAGTCCCTTCAGCAAGCGTGTTACGCCCCGCGGTCTGGCTGAACAGATAGTCCTGCTCCACCTGCGTCTGAAAGAAGATGGAGCGCGCAACCAGCGCAACATCACCCAGCTGATGCGCGTACATCACGCCGCCCTCATAGGCCGTGATGCCCGAGAACGGCGCTTGACCATCTTGATTGACGAACTGCGGATCCACCGCGCGCACGCCACGCCCCCAACCCGCGCTCAGCGCGAAGCCGTCGAAGGGACCAAACAGCGCCACCGCGCGCGGCAGCACCGTCGAGCCTGAGGTGGTCGTGCGCTGGGTGGGCAAGCGATACTCGCCCGCGGGTTGCTGGGAGAAGCAGCCAGCGTCTCCGTCGAAACCTGCTCCCGCAGGGAAACGCACGTCGTTCACGGCACAGCGATTGAGCACGTCGTAGGTGAAGAGTTCGCCACGCACACCTCCCTTCAGCGTGAACCACCCGATCGGCTTGACGGCGGCGTCCGCGTAGATCCCGACGTTCGCGGTCTTCGACTCGAGGTCGAGCTCCTTGGCGTAGGGCACGCCGTTGCTCGCCTGAACTCGCTCCTGCGCGCCCTCGGCGCGATCGCCCCGCGCCAGGTACCCCAGCTCGAACTCCTGCTTCTGTCCCAGCGCCTTGCCATGCCAGCGCGCAGATCCCCGCGCGCCGATGGTGGTCGTGTCGATCGTCTTGTCCAGGCGGTCGCCGCGCTGGGTGTGAGGATCCTGCAAGGACTGCTGGGTATCCAGCAAGAAGCCCGTGAAGTTCTCCTGCAGCCGCATCGAGCCATCGATCACGAACACTTGCTGCTTGAAGAGCGTGTCTCCTGCCTTCTGCTCGACCGCGCTCGCGATGCTGAAGCGCGACGCCTGGCCGCCTTGCCAGTCATCATAGGTATCGTAGAAACGTTTCCTCCGGGCAGCGTAATCGTCTTCACGTAGCACGCCGGCGCTCTTGTAGTCCACGCTGTAGGCTTGCCCGGTAACTCGCCAGAGCCCGGTGCGACCAATGCGCCACTCGTATTGTCCAATGGCGGAGCCACGACGCGACGCGCGGCCCTGACCGAAGCCATCCGTATCGTACAGCTCGGCGCCTCCGAACGTGTGGTGGCTCTCGTTCGGGGGTCCCCAGAGCAAGAGCAGGCGCTGAGTATTGAAGGAGCCGGCGAGGTACTTCAGCGTCAGCCCCCGTTGGTCGAGGCCGAGGCGGTAATCAGCAGAGCCGGCGACCGCGAAGTTGCCTTGCTGGGGCTCGAACGGCCCTTCGAGCACGCGCAGCTCCTCCACCAACTCGGGGATGATGAAGTTCGTATCTGCGTAGCCGTTGCCGTGGATGTTACCCACTTGATTGATGGGCACGCCGTCCACGGAGAACTCGATGTCTTGACCCTCCCGCGCATCGAAACCCCTCAAGAAGACCTGCTGTGCGTGACCATCGCCGCCCTCGTTGCTGAGCAAGATCCCGGGAGCCAGCGTCAAGATCTCTGCCGCGTTTCCTCGCGGAGCTCTGCGCAGCGCGCCAAGGCGAATGTTCACGTCGGAAGCGCCACGCTGGGGCGCACGAGCGCGGCCAACGACGATGATCTCCCCCTCGTCGTCTTGAAACGTCGCGTGGTCATGCCCGTCATCGGGCGTGTGCTTGGCAGGCTCCGCTTTCGGGGGTGAGGCGCCCTTCGGGGCCGCGGTGTCCGCCGCCGGTGGCTGCGCTGTAAGCGGAGCAGGCGCCGCGGGCGCGGGCTTCGGCAATTTGAAGTCGAAGGGCACGCGGATCTTCGCGGCGATGGGCTGGCCGCCCTTCGTCGCTGGCTTGAAGCGCCACTGCTTGACGGCAGCGAGCGCAGCGCGGTCCAGCTCGGCACCCGCCGACTTCTCCACCGTCGCGTCGAGCACCAGCCCGTCAGTGCCGATGGTGACGAACAACACCACCTGACCTTCGTGCTTCGCCTCGAGCTCGCCCTTTGGGTAGTCCGCGTCGACCCGCTGCACCACTTCGGGAGGCTGCACGTCCGCAGCCTGAGCATGAGCTGCGGCGCCAGCGAAGAGCAGCGCCATGCAAACGGGCAACGCCGTAAACCAGCGGCGTGGTGGGGGACCACCGCGAGCCGGCGTTCCAACGGAGGGCTTTGCAGTCAAGCGAAGTGGTTCGGGCGTCACAGGATCTCCCGTCGAGTGGCCAGCTGAGTACCCGATGCTTTTGCTATTCGCAAGCCAATGTAACAAATAGTTATTTGCAATGGAGTTGCATTTGAGACTCCCCGCCGCTATGGCTACGAGCCATGATTCGCACCGCGCTACGGGTTGGAGCCTTATCGCTCCTTGGAGGATTCACGACACTTGCGTGCAGCAACGCCGACGATGAGACGTCGAGTGACAACGGAGGCGCGATCACGATCTCCGCGTCGGGAGAGGAGCTGGCGCTGGAGGGCTATCCCTTCCCGCCGCAGCCTGGGGTCGAGGCGTTCTTCGGCGATGGCTGGGAAGTGAAGTTCAGCAAGGTCCTGGTCGTGATCAGCGACGTGCACCTCTCCGAGTCGCCTGACAGCTCACCCAGTGACCAGTCGAAGGTCGGCAAGCGTGTCGCGAGCCTACCGGGGCCGTTTGCCGTCAACCTGGCGGCGCCCGGCGATCTCGTCGGCAAGGGCGGCGGGGGCGAGCGAGCGTGGACCCTGGGGCGCATCGAAAACCAGAACCTGAACGGCGGGGACGCGTTCGATTCGAGCCAGCGCTACGCGTTCGGCTACAGCTTGATCGACGCCTCCGACTCCGTCACCGAGTTGAAGGGCTTCGCAGCGGACGACTCGGACTGGCAGGAGATGAAGCAGAACCACTGGACTCACCTGCTGGTCGGCACAGCGACGTTCAAGGGCACCGAGTGCAAAGCGAGCAAGGACGGGTACGACTTCGACGCGCTACCCACCCGGGTCAAATTTCGCTTCGGCTTCGAGGCCGATGTTTCCATGGAGAATTGTCAGAACCCGGAGAACACGGGCGCCGCCTTCGACGGTGAGGAGTTTCAGCGCGGCGTCCAGGTGAAGTCAGGCGCGGAGACGACAGTTCAGGCTACCATTCACACCGATCACCTGTTCTGGGACACGGTCGATCACGGCGCCATCCCACTCTTCAACCAGTTCGCCGCCCAAGCGCAGGAAGTCGATGGAGAGTTCGTCGTCACCACCGAAGACCTGGTCGGCGTCCCGCTGGCTCCCGTCACCGATGGGCAAGGGCACGCGTTGCCCTGGCGTAGCTGCGTCGACGCCAGCGAGTACACCCTCCCGACGCTCCCGTCGGAGGTCACGTTCGAGACCGAAGGCAATGACGCCATCACCGATCTACATGACTTCTTGATCTTCAACGCCTCCACCATGGGTCACTTGAATCAAGACGGCCTGTGCTACGCGCCCGGCTTCGAGCACTCGCACTGAGTGACAGCACCGCCGCCGTTGATCGAACGCGCTTGGTGGGAGTACGCAGCGGCGAGTATTGGATCGCGGCAACTGAAGACGCGAATGTGTGGGCCGGGCGCCGCCAGCAAACCACCTAACTTCGCCGCTGGCATCCAGTGTAGCTTCAGAGCAGCTACCCTGTCGGTATGGCGAACGGACGGGTGCACTGCGCGCTGCTCGGGATGGTCTTGGCCAGTGGTGTCTTCGGCTACGCATGTAGCAGTGGGGATTCCAGTGAGGGGTCCGGCGGATCCAGCCACGGTGGTTCCGCAGGGAATTCTAGTGCGGGGTCGGCTGGGAGCAGCGCTGGCGGTTCGAGCTTCGGTGGCAGCGCGGGCAGCAGTGGGAGCGGCGGCAGCGGCGGCGTCGACCTCTGCGGCGGCACGCCCTGCGCGAACCACATGGGCAGCAAGGAGTTCAGCGAGCCGAGCGCACCCACCGACCCCGGGGCGGTGTTCGGCGGTTCCTCACCCAATCCCCCTGGAACGACGCCTGATCAAGAGCCGAAGATCCTGTATCCCAGCCATGAGACGATGTTTCCCATCAACGTCTCTCGTATCCGTCACGAGTGGGCGGCGGGTGGCACCAACGATCTGTTCAAGCTCGAGTTCGTCGGCCCCAACACGAGCGTGACGGTCTACACCGCCGACGCAAACTGGCTCCCCACGGAAGAAGAGTGGGACTGGATCGCCGAGAGCAATCGCGGGGCGAGTGTGACCTGGACGGTGACCGCGCTGAATCAGAGCATGCCCGCCCAGAGCTGGCAGTCGACGCCCATCACGCTGCTGTTCAGTGCCGCGGAGGTCCAGGGCGCGCTGTACTACTGGTCCACCGGCACGGAAGGCGTGATGCGCGCGGTAGTGTCGGACCCGATCCCGGTCAAGTTCTACACGGACCCCATGGGCGACGACGCGGGCACCTGCGTGGCGTGTCACACGCTGTCGCGAGACGGCAAGCGCATGGCCGTCGGGTATGGGGGAGAGAAGCTCCGTGAAGTCAGCGTGCCCGATCGGGTGACCTTGGTGCCCACGGGCGGCCAGGCAGTGCGCGACATGTCGTGGTCCACCTTCTCACCAGACGGAAAGCTGCTCCTGGTTGCCGCCAAGGGGAAGCTCACCCTGATCGACGCGGACACCGGGCTCCCCGTGGGCCCGAACAACGGCCAAGTCGCGATTCCTGACGGAACCGTGGCCAACCACCCCGACTGGAACGCAAAGGGCGACATGGTCGCGATCGCCCTCGGCACCGGCGGAGGCGGCAAGAGCATCGACGGCGCAGGCATCGCGCTGCTCCCCTACAACTCGGGTGCGTGGGGCGCAGCTCAGGTCATCGTTCCGTCGAGCGGCAAAGACGACAACAACTTCTTCCCGGCGTGGAGCCCGGACGGGCAGTGGATCGTCTACGTGCACGCCGAGGGTGGCTCCAAAGACGCCACGACGGCGACGCTCAAGCTCGTGGCAGGGACGGGAGGCACGCCCATCACCCTCACCCGGGTGAATGAACGCGTGAACAACGAGGACGGAGTGAC
>JAUILJ010000648.1 GCA_030433055.1 Polyangia bacterium | reverse complement strand
CAGGCCGTTCTCGTAGCACATGCGGAAGCGGCCGTAGTTCTGGCGCACGATGCGTTGCACGACCTCTGCAGGGATGCGGCCGCTCACGTTGCCCACACCGATGCGCACCTTGGGCGCCTTGGTCGCGTGCGTCCCGCCGCTGATGCCGTGGCTGTTGCCGAAGCCCTGGCAAGGTCCGTCACCGGTGCAGCGCCCGCCCCCGTGGCCGATGGTGCCGATGTAGCCGAGCCCGATGCCTTCGCCGAAGCCGCCGCCGCCGAGGCCTGCGCCAGTCAGGCCCAAGCCACCCGTGCCGCCGCCTTCACCGATCGTGTCGCTCCACATCGTGCCGTCTGCGCTCGCGTCGTCTCTCCCCAGGGAATCATCGCGACCGAACCATGCGGTGGGTGCGTCGGGATCTCCGGCGAGTCCACCTGCCAAGAGTCCAACCAGGCCGAAGTTCTCCGCGTACTCCTTGGTGCGCGCGATGTGCACGTCCTCGTTGTCCTTGGGCCCCTTGACGTTGAAGCGGCCGGTGGCGGTGCTGCCCACCTTGCCCATCTTGCCTTCGTCCTTCTCGGCACGGGTGCCTTCACCGCCCTGGGAGTCCTTGGAGTTCTCCTCTTGGGCCTGGTCTTCCTGCTTGTCCTGCTCGCGCTCTGCGGCGGCCGTCAGGTAGGCCTGCATCATCACCAGGCGGTCCTTGTTCAGGCCTTCCTCGTCGGTCAGGCCCATGGGGGGCACGAACATCGCGAAGGCGCCGACCATCGCGCTGACCGCAGCCACCGTCACACCGAAGTACCCAGCGACGCGGCCGCTGTCTGCGCTGGCCAAGCCGCGAGGCGTCTTCTTGCCGGCCTTGACCGTCGCGACCCGGAAGGTCAGGCCGGCATGCTCGAACGTTGCGTGGACGTCGCTGGGCAGTGGGATCTCGATGGCGCCTGCGAGCTCCGCGCTCGGCGCGCCGGTCAGCGACGCCAGCGAGCTGCTCTCCCCGCCCTTGTTCCTCAGGTTGCCCTTGGCGCCAGCCGGGACCACCAGGAACAGGTTCCCGCCGCGCTCGACCACGACCGGGGCGCGTGATGCACCCAGGGTCTCGCTGGGCACCAGGAAGTCACAATCCAGATTCTTACCCTGCTCGTCGCCGACGTAGAAGCTGCGCGGCGGGGTCAGGTGCGCGACGTGCAGCACGTTGCCACCCCAGGAGATGGTGACCTCGACGGCGCTGACGTTCTCCTGCTCGACCTCGGAGGCATGCACCGGAGGAGCCGAGCGAATCATCGCGTAGTCTTCACCCTTGGTGTATCCGCGAGGAGCACTCGCGAGGAAGGGATTGTTGGCGGCTGCGCGAGCGAAGGGGTTGTTGGTGTCCTCGGTGCTGAACCCGGCGAACACGGCGTCGACGGTCTCTTCGGGCTCGCTCACCTCGTCCAGGCGCACCTCCCAGGGGCCTAGCGCCAGGCGGTCGCCCACCTTCAGCGCGCACTTCTCGATGCGAGTCCCGTTGACCTGCGTCCCTGCGGTGCTGCCGAGGTCGACGAGCTCCAGGTCCTTTCCGGTCGCCTGCAGCACGGCGTGCATGCGGTCGATGCCTTCGAGGCTGATGTGGCTCTTGGGGTCGGAGCCGAGCTTGAGCACGCCTTGCTCGAAGCTCTTCTCGCCGTAGTGCTGGCCGTCACGGTAGATGGAGAATGTCAGTCGCTTGCAGTTCATGGTCGTGTCCCTTCCCGCTGCGGCGCAGCGAGCCTGTGTGGTTATTTCCGCGCGGTCTACGCGCGGCAAATCTGGTAGCGGTGCCCTGTCGAACGCACGCGGGCTCTCAGGCTCGTGCTGAGTGGTCAGCTCGAGCCGTGGCCGCGTAGGCGACGCTGGGTTGGTTGGTTGTTGTTACCGTGAGGTAACGGAGCCGGTTTCTGCCGGCGTCCAACTTCACTCAGCGTCGTGCGTCACGGGGGGCTTAGAACGCCGCCGGCGGCATTGGTTCCGGGAGCGTCCGAAAAAAGTCGCCAGGGACCCAGATACCGCTCTTGACAAAATCTTTCCGGTTTCACGGTAGCGTTCGCAACCAACGCTTGGTGCTCCGAACAAGCTTGCGTAGGCTCCCGGACCTACATGCGAGTCTTCAAGCTGACCTGCGCGAGCCTGCTGGTTCTCGGCTATTTCGTGGCCTGCGGTAGCCCAACGCTACCCTCCACGACCCCGCTGGGCGGTCATGAAGACCCCGATGCTGGGCCGGACGCGAGTTCGGACGCCGGTTCCGACGCTGACGCGAAGGCTGCGGCCTCGGCAAAGCCCAAAGCCTCGAACGCACCACCCAAACCTACAACGGCGCCGAGTGCGCGCCCGGCGCCCAGCGCGCCTCCTGCTCCCTCCACCTCGAGTGCGCCGACCGGCGACGCGGGCGCTCCCGATGCCGCTCCCACCGCCGCAGCTCCCAAGTGTGATGACTCGGGTGGCGACGAGAACGCCTGCTCGTCACTCCCGCCTCCCAGTGGCTCATCCATGTGTCCCGCGGCGTTCTTCGCTCCCATGCTGTGCAAGCAGCTCGCGAAGGCGCTGAAGCCCAAGGTCACCGAGGCGCTGGCGGGTTGCCTGACCCAGAAGATTCAGGCCAACCAGTGCGATCCAGAAGACGTGAAGCCATGCGCCTTCGAGGCCATCAAGGTGGCCTGCGTGAAGAAAGCCTACAAGAAGACCTGTGAAGGCATCATCTCAGGCTGTCCGTCGCCCAAGGACGAAGACGAGCGCGAGCTGTTCACCCAGAGCACCTGCGAACAAGGCATCGCGAGCCTGAGGGACAAGATCCGCAAGCCGTTCACCGAGTGCGTCAAGCGCGAGTGCGGGATCGGCAAGTGCCTGACCGAGGTGCTCGCGGATGCCAAGTAACGGTGCGCTCAGGACCGCTGGAACCGAGGCTCGCCGAGTGAGTCAGCCCCAGGTCTTGCCTCTGGATGCACACAACCAGCGCTTGCTGGACGCGCTCTCCCCGGGCGACTGGAAGAACCCCCAGCCGGCTGGCAGCTATAACCTCGTCGTGCTGGGTGGTGGCACCGCTGGGCTGGTGTGCGCGGTGGGCGCCGCGGGGCTCGGCGCGAAGGTGGCGCTGATCGAGCGGCACCTGCTGGGGGGCGACTGCCTCAACTTCGGCTGCGTTCCGTCCAAGGCGCTGCTCTCAGCTGCCCACGCTGCTCATGCCGCACGGAATCGATTCGCGGGGACTGACGCAGTGGCGCCGACACCGGACTTCGCCGCGGCCATGGAGTGGGTGCGCGAGCGCCGGGCAAAGATCGCGCCTCACGATGGCGCTCAACGCGTGGCTGGCGAGGGCGTTGACGTGTTCCTGGGCGAGGGCAGCTTCACGGCCCCGGATTGCGTCACGGTGGGCGGCGCGGAGCTGCACTTCAAGAAGGCGGTGATCGCGACCGGCGGCCGCGCCGGGCTGCCACCGATCGCGGGCTTGGAGGGCGTGCCCTACCTGACCAACGAGACGGTGTTCGGCCTGACGGAGGCGCCCCGGCACCTGCTCGTGATCGGCGCGGGGCCCATCGGCTGTGAGCTGGCTCAAGCCATGCGGCGCCTGGGTTGCGACGTCACCCTGCTCGATCGCGACGCGCGCATCCTGCCCAAGGACGATGAGCGTGCGGCGCAAATCCTCCAGGAAACACTTCAGGGGGAGGGGGTGAGGGTCGAGCTGTCCGTCGACATCCTCCGCGCTGAAAAGGCCAGCAGCGGCGTGCGCCTGGTGCTGCGTTCTCGCGACTCCGAGGACGCCCGAGAGCGAGCCGTGGAAGGTTCGCACCTGCTGGTCGCTGCCGGCCGTATCCCCAACGTCGAGGGCATGGGGCTCGAGCTGGCTGGTGTCGCCTACGACGAACGCAGAGGCGTGGAGGTGGACGACCGCCTGCGCACCACGAACTCCAACATCTTCGCCGCTGGCGACGTGGTGGGGTCGTTTCAGTTCACTCACATGGCGGACGCCATGGCGCGCAACGTGCTCCGCAACGCGTTCTTCTTTGGCCGCGCGGAGACGAGCAGCCTGGTGGTGCCGTGGGCGACGTATACCGACCCCGAGGTGGCTCACGTTGGCATCACGCGGGGCCAGGCGAAGGCTGAAGGCCTCGAGTCAGTGGAGATCGAGCTGGGTGCTCTGGATCGTGCGATCCTCGAAGGCGTCGACCGCGGCTTTGCACGGGCTTACTACGACAAGAAGGGCCGAATCCAGGGCGCGACCATCGTGGCGCCACGAGCGGGCGATCTGATCGGTGAGTTGACGCTCGCCATGACCCACCGCATGTCCCTGGCGCAGCTGGCCAGCGTGATTCACCCCTATCCCTCCCAGGGGGAGATCAGCAAGAAGCTCGGCGACGCGTACATGCGCACTCGGCTCACCCCAGGCGTGAAGCGCCTGTTCGAGCGCTGGTTTCGATTCTTGCGCCGCTAGTGGTCGCGGCCCCAGGAATTTCCATGTGGTATCCATTTCACAAGCTCGACCGCAGACAGCGTGGCCAGCGTTTCTTGCTCTGGGTGCTGATCCACACGGCAGTGATGGTCACCATCGGGCGCGCCAATCAGCGCCTGGTCACCGAGGCGGCGCCGGCGCACATCGTGAGCCTGGAGCTGGCGGGTACGCTGGAGAAGGCGCGGGCAGTGCTGGCCAGCTGGGACCGCGAGCAGCAGCTGTTCGCGGTATTCGGCATTGGCGCGGACTATCTGTACATCTTCATCTACGGCATCCTGCTCGCCGCCGGTGCCGCCTGGGGTGCTGCGGTGTTCAAGCAGGGCTTCCTGAGCACCCTGGGGATCTGGCTCTCGAGAGCGATGATCTTCGCAGGCCTCGCCGATGCCGTGGAGAACTACGCCATGCTGCAGCTCTTCTGGGGGCAGCAGAGCCAGGGCTGGGTGAGCCTGGCCTACAACTGCGCGAGCCTGAAGTTTTTGCTCGTGATCGCAGCCATCGTGTACAGCCTGCTCACCACGCTGGCAGCCTTCACCTGGCGCAAACGTCAGGGCACCTGAACCAGCGAGACGGCCGACGGTTCGCCGCGCAGCGCCTTCGCCCGACCCGACGTCGAGCTGCCCTTCTTCAGCGAGACCCAGCGCTCGCCGGCCAGCGGCGTCGACAGCTGGAGCGACGCGGTGCGGGTCAAGCACCTGTGGGGCGAGTGGCAGACCCCGCTCGGGCTGTTGTCGATGGGGCGCACCCAGGCCCACTGGGGCCTCGGCA
>JAUILJ010000647.1 GCA_030433055.1 Polyangia bacterium | reverse complement strand
TCGGCCCGTCGAGGATGCGGTCGACACCACGCTCTGGCCCACGGATGATCTCCACGTCGTCGATGCCATCCAGCGCGTAGCGGGCGCCGCCCAGCGTGGGTTCGTCGGCATGACACACGATGAACAGATGCGTCCCAAGGTCTGCACGCTTCGCTTGATGGAGAGCCTCTTCATGGGTCTCCAACTCGAGGGACGTGTTCGTTGTCTCCACGCGGGCGCGGGCGCTCTCGAAGGTGCCCATGCTGCTCGGTGGCGGTTCGACGGACGAGGGCGCGAGTGAGGTCGGCGGCGCCTCCACGTGTGTTCCCCCAACCTCGCGCTGATCTTCGACGCGGGCGCTGAGCTGCTTGACGTCAGCGGTGAAGCGAAAGCCCCGCCCTCTTACCGTACGGATAAAGGACTGAGCAGAGCCATCATCTCCCAGGGCACGTCGAGCGGCACTGACCGCCTGACTCAGGGACGCCTCCGTCACCACCACGCCGGGCCACACGTTGTCGAGTAGCTCGGTCTTGGTGACCACGCGTTCGGCGTTCCGGACCAGGTAGAACACCAGGTCGAGCACCTTGGGCTGGATCTCGACAGGCACCCCGCGCTGCCGCAGCTCGAAGCGCGGCTCATCCAGCTCGAAGTCTCCGAAGCTCACCCGCAGCGCCACGTCCAAGGATTAACACGGATGAGCGCCGGTAGGCGCGCTCTCGAAGGCTCCCCATAGGTCACCTGGGGCAGGTCCCGTATACTTCGGGCGTGCGGCCCTGGATCGGTGTGACGCTCGACGCCGAGCCGCCAGGCGGCTGGTCAGCCTCCGCCTGGTATGCGCTTCGGCAAAACTACTGTGAGGCGATCGTGGCCGCCGGAGGAGCTCCGGTGTGTCTGCCGCACGAACCCAAGCTCGTGGAGCAGTACGCCGCTCGGCTCGCCGGCGTCGTGATCACCGGAGGCGCCTTCGATGTGGATCCGCGCACCTTCGGCGCGAGCAGCGTCCACCCGAGCGTGCGCACCAAGGCGCTGCGCACTGAGTTCGAGTGGCGACTGGTCGAAGTGAGCCTCGAACGCGGGCTGCCGCTCTTCGGGATCTGCGGAGGCGAGCAACTGCTCAACGTGGTCCTGGGGGGAACCCTGGTCCAGCACATTCCAGACGACGTGCCCGGAGCGCTGGAGCATGAGCAGTCGACGCCTCACGACGAGCCGAGTCACCGTGTCGTCATCGAGCCCGACACACGCCTGTTCCAGTTGCTTGGTGCCGAAGTCAACGTAAACAGCACACACCACCAGGCGGTGGCCCGACTCGGAAGCGATCTTCGCGTCTCAGGCCGGTCGAGCGATGGCGTGATCGAAGCCATCGAGCACACACGCTCCCACTTCTGTCTCGGCGTCCAGTGGCACCCCGAGTACTTCATGTCAGGTCACGGTGGAGTGCTGTTTCGAGCCTTGGTCGAGGCTTGCAGCCCCTGAGCCCAGGGTCTACTTATCGAGGCGCCGCCATGCGTATCCTGTTCGCAACCTCGAACCCTGGAAAGATCCGTGAAGTCACCCAGGTGCTCGGTCCTCTGGGCGTCGAGGTCGTCGGGTTGGACAGCCTCGACGATATCCCCGAGGAGCCCGAAGAGACGGAGGTCACCTTCGAAGGCAACGCGCGGCTCAAGGCGCTCTACTACGCGAAGCACACCAACTACCGTTGCCTCGCGGAAGACTCCGGGCTGGAAGTGGACGCGCTGGACGGTGCGCCTGGCGTCTACAGCGCTCGCTACGCTGGGGCCCAGGGCAGCCGAGAAGAAAAGGACCAAGCGAACAACAAGAAGTTGCTGGGCGCGCTGGTCAACATCCCCGCCGACCAGCGCACGGCGCGCTTCGTCTGTGCCATGTGCGTGGCTGATCCCGACGGAACCATCGTCGCCGAGACCCAGGGCCGCTACGAAGGCATCATCGCCACCGAACCGCGAGGCGACGGCGGCTTTGGCTACGATCCACTGCTCTACCTCCCGGATGTAGGCCTGACCAGCGCCGAGCTCAGCCCCGAGGACAAGAACGCGCGTAGCCACCGCGGCCACGCCGCGCGCGCGCTAGCGAAGCTCCTTGAGCGCAAGGCTCCTCACTGATTTCGAGCGCCGCAGCGACTGTCGAGCGCCGCACCGACTGTCGAGCGCCGCGCCGATGTCAGCCCTACGAGGCCGCGAGGCTCAAGGCGCGGCCTTCGCATCCGGGTTTGGCTTCAAGGGCTTGTCAGCGTCCGAGCAACAGCGGAAGCCAGCTTCGTAGCCGTAGTCTTCTTCCTTGTGGAACGTGACCGTAGGCCGACAGCGGTTCCGCACGGGTCCCCACCATCCGCCCTTGAGCCCAGAGCGATCCGGGTACTTCTTCCCAGGCAGCTCCACCCACTCGTTCACGTTGCCGTTCATGTCAACGACACCGGCCCACGACACACACGTGAGCCGCGAGCCTATCTTGTGGCGCTGATCGAGGCGCTCCATCTCTGCCTTGCAGCGCTCGTTCTTGTAGCACTCGTCGTAGTGCTTCATCTGATGCTCGTGGTCCGGCATCACGTACGGCTTGTCGATGTTGCAGTACTTGTCCGTTCGCACGTAGCCCCACACGTGAGGCTTCCCCTCTTCGCCTTCGCACGCGAAGTTGAACTCGTCCTCGGTGCACAGGCGCTTACCTTGCACCTCACACATCTGGCGAGCCTGCAGCCAGCTGGTGAGCACCCGGGGTAGCTCTCCAACCTGGTTGGGGTACTCGAAGCGGTCCATGCAGAAGTCCAGGGGCGTGCGCTCCTTCGAGATGCACTTCGAGGGCTCGTCGTACTCGAGGCAACGCTCGCTGACCTTCGTCTTGTCCTTGGCGTTCAAGTACTCCGGGTGGTGCTTCTTGCAGGTCTCCACCATGCCTTTGCAGTAGTTGCCTTTGACCCGCACCATGCCGTCGGGGCAGCCCTCGGTGTCTGCCTTCGGAAACTTGTCTTCGGGTTTGGGGGGGAGGCTCGACGCAGCCGCCGCGACTGACTCACTCGGCGCCGGGCTGGGCGCACTCGACACCGCGCTAGGCTGCGCGCTGCTCGCAGCAGGTGCCGCTCCTCCGCTCCCCTTCTCATCGCAGCCCACAGCGGCGAACCCGACGGGCAACACGACGCCCAGGCAGGCGCCGAGCCAGCGCCTCGAGCGCACACCACGAGAGGCTGCGGACGCGCTACACCCTGCGCGCCAGTCGCGTTCCAACATCCGATTCGCGCCCTCGGAGGCGCGTCCAAACCGTTTCATTGCGTCCGATTTCTCCCCAGCGTGTCCTTGCGTACCCCTGATACGCCTCGCGGCGCGGAAGGTGCCGCGTCGACGCCAGTCGGGCAAGCGTCCTTTGCAAGGTGTTCACCAGGCGGCAGTTGCCAGCGCCCGTGCTCTCCGGGCATAACCCCAGCCAAATATGGCTGACCCCGACGGCTATTGGCTACGCACGGCGATGGTTTCCATCCACGCGGTGAGTGAGGCGATGTTCCCGAGCAACGACTTCGGGGCCCCCGACTACGAGGCGACTGACCTGGTGCGCCGCACCCGGGAGTACATCGACGAGCTGCCGCCAGAGCAGCATCGTTTGCTCTTGCTGCTGTTCATCTTCCTCGAGCTGGCGACCCCGCTGCTCAGCCTGCGCTTTCGCAAGTTCTCCTCCTTCACACCCGTGCGTCGGGCCGAGCTGGTGCGAGGCTGGCGCAAGCATTGGTTCCAGCCGCTTCAGTGGTTGGGCGACGCGCTCAAAGCCACGATGACCATGATGTATTTCTCCCATCCGACGGTGGTCAAACATCTGGAGAGCTTCAAGACCTGCGAGCGGCCCACAGATCCACTTCAATTCCCTGTGGATAAAGGCGCGCTGAATCGCCTGCCAGTGGTGAACGCATGATTCACGGTCTCGAAGATCTCCAGCAGGGCTTCGACATCGACTGCGACGCGGTCGTCGTCGGTTCGGGTGCCGGAGGAGCGGTCGCGGCTGCAAACCTCGCGCGCGCCGGGATGAAGGTCGTGGTGCTCGAGGCGGGCCCCAAGCTCACTCCGGAGGACATGACCCGCGACGCGCCGCGCTTCCTCGCCCGCTACTACTGGGAGGGTGGCCTGCGCATGATCGCTGGCACCGGACAGACGCCGTCGCTCCAGGCGCGCTGCCTCGGCGGCAGCACCGTCGTGAACTCCGCGATCATGCTCAAGCTGCCCCAGTGGGTGCGCGACATCTGGCGCGAAGAAACCCACTCCGGGATGTTCCACCACCCGGACTTCGAAGCCGCCTACGACCGCGTGTTCAAGCGGCTGGGCGTCGCGCCCACGCCGATGACCGTGATGGGTCGGCGTAACCTCACGGCAAGAGATGCCCTGGAAGCCGCCGGCATCAAGGGCAGCCCGCTGCCTCGCGCCGTGATCGACTGCGAGGGCTGTGGCGATTGCCTGGTCGGGTGCGCCAGCGGCGCCAAGCAATCCGTCGACCGCACGTACATCGAAGACGCCGTCGCGGACGGCGCCGAGGTCTACACCTGCTGCCACGTCGAGCACGTGGAGACCCAGGGCAAACGCGCGACGGGCGTCCGCGGCCGAGTGGTGGATCCCAGCGGTCGACGCAAAGTCGCTGAGTTCAGCGTGAACGCGAAGCTGGTCGTGATGGCTGCGGGGACCATGCACACCCCAGTCATCTTGCAGATGAGCGGCATCAACCCCAGCGACCGCGTCGGCGCGACGCTCTTCGCCCACGTGGGTGGCGGAATGGTCGGCGTCCTCGATGAGATCGTGGAGCCCTGGATCGGTGCGACTCAAGGCTGGGGCGCGATCAGCCAAGACATCCGTGGGCTCAAATTCGAAGGCCTGTGGGCTGATCCCAGCGTGCTGATGGTGCGCTGGGGCGACGTCGGCCGACGCTTCCTGGAGCAGATCCCCCAGCTCAAATTCGCGACCGTGATCGCCCTGGTCTATCGCGCGAACGTCACCGGGCGGGTGCGGGCGCGCCGCAACGGGATGCCCAGCATGAAGATCTGGATCCCCGACAGTGAAGCCAAGCCCGTGCTGCGCGGGATGAAGCAGGCGGCCGATGGTCTGCTGGACATCGGGGCGCGCGGCGTCCACACCGGGATCCCGATCGTCGCCGATGAATTCCGTACGAAAAAGGAAACCGAGGAGCTCCTGCATCCCAAGGTCGGCGCTCGTCACCTACAGATGACGATGAACCACGTGTTCGGCTC
>JAUILJ010000646.1 GCA_030433055.1 Polyangia bacterium | reverse complement strand
CGACGCGGTGCGAGGGCTGCAGAACAGCGGCGTGCGGGTGGTGATGCTGACCGGAGACAATCAACGCACGGCGGACGCCGTTGCCGCACGGCTAAGCATCAGCGAGGTGCACGCCGAGGCCCGACCACAGGACAAGCAGCGCGTGATCTCCGAGCTCCAGTCCGCTGGCAGAGTGGTCGCGATGGCGGGCGACGGCGTCAATGACGCGCCGGCACTAGCCAAGGCCAACGTGGGGATCGCGATGGGCACCGGCACGGGTGTCGCGATCGAGAGCGCGGGTGTGACGCTGGTCAAGAGCGATCTATCGGCGATTCAGCGGGCCATCTCGCTGTCCAAGGTCACGCGCCGCAACATTCGGCAGAACCTGTGGTTCGCGTTTGGCTACAACACCATCGGGGTGCCTCTGGCCGCCGGGGTGTTGTTCCCCTTCCTCGGTCTGCTGCTGTCCCCCATGTTGGCGGGCGCCGCCATGAGCCTCAGCTCAGTGAGCGTGATCAGCAACGCGTTGCGCCTGCGCCGCGCTCACATCTAGTGATGCGAATCTGTGATTCGCTGAACAAGTCGACGCAGAGAAAGGACACTAGGCGTCATTCAGCGGGGACTGGGGCCACCTCACGCTGGGTGCGGCGGACACCGACTGCAACCACCATCCACACCAGCGTGAGCATACCAGCACCGAAGGTGATCGGAGAGAGGCTCTCACCATAGCCCTCCATGGGTATCCTCGAGGAACCATCCCAGTCCTTCAGGCCCGAGACGTAGTAGAACACGGTCGACAGGTCCATGGCCATCGCCGTCACGCTGGCAAAGCACGTCGCGGTGCTCAACGCGCGAATCATGACCATGCGCTTCTCAGACGGGTTGATGCTGAACAGCACCGCGTTTACCAAAGCGGCAACGCTCAGCGCCAAGACCACCCACATGCCCCAGCCACCCGCGCGGAAAAAGTCGATCATGAACTACCTCCAGTGTCTCGTTGTCCGCACTGCGCCCGCAGGCGCAGCGTCGTGTTGCGCTTCGCAGGCGCGGGATATCCGCACCAGGCCTCGGAGCGCTACACTGCGTCCGAGGCTCTACATCACCCAACGAGGCATCCCGCGGAACGTGACCGGCCCCAGGTAAGTTTTTTTCTGCTCCGCCCCGTTCTGAGCTTTTTCGGGACCTTTTCGGGTCGATCTGGTGTCTGCTCCCGCCGTCACGCACGCTGCGTGCGCCGAGAGTCGATGTTGTCCGAACTGAGCACCGAGGAGCTCCGAGCCCTGGTAGCGAGCCTGCGTGCGGGCCAGCGCGAAGCGCTGGACCGAGCGTTCGACTGCTTCCGCCCGCGCGTCTTCTCGCTGTTGGTGCGCATGACCAAGGACACCGCGCTGGCTGAAGATCTGACCCAGGAGGCGTTCATTCGGCTCGCGCGAGCGGCCCCCAGCCTGGCGCCGGACACCCGCCTCGAGGCGTGGCTCATGACCGTCTCCAGAAACCTCGCGCTCGATCACTTTCGCTGGCGGAGGATGCATCGCGCGCTCACGAGCGACGCGAGCGTAGCGGACAGTTTTGCCAAACCGGAGACGCCCTTCGCGCGCGTCGCCACCTCCCAAACTCAGCGGCGCGTGGAGATCGCGCTAGGTCAGCTCAGCGAGGATGAGCGAGAACTCTTGCTCAGCGTCGGTGTATCAGGCTCGACTCCAAGCGAGCTGGCGCGCACACTTGGCTTGAGCGCAGAAGTTGTGAGGAAGCGCCTGAGCCGCGCGCGCGCTAGGCTGTTGTCCCTGTTGGAGCAAACCGCATGAGCGATCCCAGCACGAAACCCGGGAGGGATGATGGGCGAGCATTCGATCTCGAGGACGAGCGCTTCCTTGCGGCGCTGGAGCACGGCGTCGACGAAGCCGGTGATCCGCTGGTGGCCCTGTGTACCGCTCTGCCAACCTACGATCTTCCGCCAGGCAACATCGCTCAGATGCGTGAGCGGCTGCATGCCGAGTTCGAACTGAGCCACGCCGGGGCTCGCGATGGTGCCCGTCAACTCGCGCTCGGGCGCGCAGGACGCATGATCGAACTCGCGGTGGTGGCTTCGGTCTGCGTCGTACAGATCGTGTGGTTGCTGAGCATGCTCGGGCACCACTAAGATCAGCGCGGCAATCTCGACACGTTGACGCAACGTTCGGTGTGCGGCGTTCAGTGTGTCTGACGCTTCAGCCTTCGCGACCCAGCAGAAACCAGGCCCCGAGCACCAGGAACAGCGCCCCCGCGCCCCGGCGAAGCCACAGAGGCGAGACGTAGCGGGCAACAACGTCCCCCGCCAGCACAGCGAGCGCGCTGGTCGCGACCAAGGCCAAGGCGGATCCCAAGAACACGGCCCACCTGGAGCGGCCACCGCTGGCGAGGGCCATCGTGGCTAGCTGCGTCTTGTCGCCGAGCTCCGCCAGGAAGACTGCTGCGAAGGTCGAGCCCAGGAGCTTCCAATCCATGGCCACTGACTAGCACGCAAGTCACACCACGAGGACCGAACGTCACCAGGGGGCGACAATCTGGGGAGGCGCGTCGAACTCCGACGGCACGCGGCCCAAGCAGGCGCGAAACGTGCGAGTCAGGTGCGCGTGATCGGAGAAGCCAGCGCCCACCGCCGCGCTGGCCAGGCTACCTGGCGGCTGCGCCAGCGCGCGCAGCAGGCGTGACCAAAGGACGTGGCGGCGAAGCACGAGCCCGGTCTCGCGGCGCACCAAACGCGACAGATGATCCAGCGACACCCCGGTCTCGCGCGCGAGCCAGCTGAGCTTGTGATCCGGATCCTCGTGCAGGCGCCGGAGGCAGAACGCGACGCGGGAGTCGATCTCAGAGATAGCGTGTGGAAACAATTCACGCGCCAGGTGTTCTACGAACACTCCGCCCCCCGTACGGTCTTCATCGAGCACGCCGACGCTCATGAGTCGGTCTACCTGGCGCTGCTCGAGCACCCGAGGCCGACCGTCATCACGCCAGGGTGCGCCGCGCGTGCCCGGGGCCATGAACACAGCAAGCGAGCAACCCACCGCCCCGGTCGCGTGGGTGAAGTTGGGCGGGACGAGCAGCGCACGGGCCCCCGCGCTGGGTGGCACCTTCAGCTGAGGACTGTCGACCCAGACCGGCGCATCCAACCCCAAATGCAGCTTCCACGCGTAGTGGGCATGCGTCGACGTGCGTTGGCCGCAGCTCAGGTGCAGCGCGCCACGAGAAAACATTCGGGTGAGCCCCGGTTCCCCGGAAACGTTCAAGCCTGGGGCCGCAGCCAATGCCATGACCTCACTATGCCTCGGGATTCAGTCGTCGCCTACGCGCTCTGCCTCAGCCTGTTGTTTCTGAAATTCTTCTTCACCATCTCGGTGCAAGCCCGGGTGCGCCTCACGACGAAGCGCTTCCAGTACGCGGAGGACGCCAAAGCCTGGAACGGTGAGCTGGTCGAAGCCGAGGCCGACAGCGTGGTGCGCGCCCAGCGCGTCCTGCGAAACGACTCCGAGAGCCAGCCGTTCTTCCTTGCCGCGGCAGGGCTGTACACTGCCTTGGGGATCTGGCCCACCGGGGCCTGGCTCTACTTCGGGGTGTATGCGCTGAGTCGGTGGCTTCACGCCGTTTGCCTGCTGCGCCCCAAACAACCTCTGCGCAACGTCGCATTTGGAACCGGCATGCTGTGCCTGCTCGCTCTGCTGGTACACATCGGCGTGCATCTGTGGTCGAGCGTCGGCTGATCGCCTCAACCTAGCCAAATCAGCGGATCACCAAACGCGTATCCATCGTCCGTGGTCACGAAACGGGTGGGCCTACTCGGGCTGTCCTCGATCGCACGACGCAGCGTGCGCACGGCGGCTTGCAGACGGTTGTCGTGGCGCAGCGGATGATACTCGCGCTCGCCCCAGGCCTCGAGCACCAGCTGCTCCTTGTTGGCGCGGCCGGCGTGACTCACGAGCACCATCAGCAGCCGCCACAGAAGCTCGCGCTTGCTCAGATCGACCCGACGGGTGTCCGGCAGGGTAACGACCAGCGACCCTGAGAGCATGCCCCACGCTCGGCTCCAGCGGATCTTCTCTTCGCGCGAGACCACCCGGATACGCTGAACATGCTGCAGCCTCCGCACGGCGTCCACCACCAGGGCATCGTAGGCGTCGAGCTCGACCTCCACCCCAAGCAGGGCCCGCACCCGCCGGCTTGCTGACGGAGAGACCTTCGCTTCACCTGCGAGATGACACCAGAGCGCGATATCCGGAACCTCACTCGCAGCCACGCTCGAGAAGAACCCCGCATCGAGCTGGGCGCGCTGAGACCCCTGCTCGTCCGCCACCTCCCTCAGACGCGAGGCCTCGGCGGCAAGTTCGCTGCGGCGCCCGAGCTCGCACAGCACTTCACAGCGCCCTGCGCGCGTGGACCCGAGCGCTATTCCAAGGTCGAGCTCCAGGGCAAGCTCGATGGCCTCGTCCGCTAGCTCGAGCGCGCGCTCAGGTCGCTTCGCGAGCAGTGCCGCCTCTGCGGCGACGCCCAGGTTGACCACCCCGACCTTGGGGAACTCCGCCGGCTGCACCCGCTGAAGAATGTCAGCGATCGTCGCTTCCGTTGGTGACACCCGCGCGCTCGCGGCGTCGCTGCCCGAAGTGACATGCATGCGTGCCCGCAGCTGATAGAGGTGGAACATGCGTGCATTCAGGCTCAACGGATCGGCGACTGGACACTCGCGGTCCACCACCTCGACGGCCCGCCCAAAGTCGATGGCAAGGAGCAGGCGGTAGTTCTCCGCAACGCAGCTCAGGTTGCTGCTACCCACACGCCGGCCGTAGGCGCTGACCTCGCTCAGCGCCTCATCCAACCCATCCAATTCCCCAAGGAAATACTTGCAGCGCGCGTCCAGCAGGGACATGTGGGGGCGCAGCATGCTGACGCTCCCGACGAACGGCCACAGCGTGGCCAGGATGTCTCTACAGCCATCCAGGTTGCCCCGCGCGTGCTCCACGCTGGCGCGGGCGAACAGCGCCTGTCGCCCCTGTTCACTGTAGAGCGCCGGAGCCGGACCAGAGTCGACCTCGTCCAGTAGCTTCGAAGCCTCGACCACCCTCCCCACCTCGTAGAGAGCGGAGGCCAGCGAGCATTTCATCTCCGCCTGCAGCTCCGGCGCCAGCGATGGCACCAGCTCGGAGAGCAACTCGAGCTCCCGGTCTGCTGCCGCGCGTTCTCCGGCCAAGGTCCAGCTCTTCGCCAGCAACA
>JAUILJ010000645.1 GCA_030433055.1 Polyangia bacterium | reverse complement strand
GGGTGATGCCGTGCGAGGCAAGTCCAGGCTGGGAGTGGTCAACCACGTCCTCGATAGGTGGGGGGGAAAGGTTCCGCCGAGGCCTGCAACGCCAGTCGCCAGGGAGAGATCGTGCGCCAAGTCGCCAGGGAGGCCGCGATCGTCGGCAGATGACCAGAGGCGGAGCTCGATGCGCGAGGTGGGCAGGGCGTGCCCCTGGGCGATGGATCGGGCTCCATCGACCTTACGGCGCGTCTCACCCCCAAGCGAAATAGCATCGACGTGGTCGTGAACGACTTCGAGTTTCAGCTGCCACAGCAGCCACACCTCGGCGTCCAGAGCCTCGATCCCGACCCGCACATCCACATGGGTGCACACACGCGAACGGGCTTCGTCCCGGTGCTTGGGCCCGACGCACACGAAGCAGAAGAGTCAGATGCCTCAGGAGCGCGCACGCTGGTCAGCGTTGACCTGGGAGACCGCTTCCAGATCACCCAGGGAACCCAGCTGAAGGTCGGCCTGCGGGGCAAGCTGCTGATTGATTCCGCGCAGAAGCAGCCAGTCCAGGGCCAGATCCGGCTGAACGGTGGGCGCATCGACATCAGCGGTAAGATCTTCGACATCGAACAGGGCGTGATCACCTTCCAGGACGACCCCAGCAATCCTGTGGTGGTGGCTCGCGCTGGCTGGGACTCGCCGGCGGGCTACAAAGTGGTGGCGGAGTACGCTGGCCCGCTGAAGAACGGCAAGTTCAAGCTGCGCGCTGAGCCGGCGCTGAGCCAGAACGAGATCGTGAGCCTGATCTTGTTCGGCACACCGGACGGCAGCATCGGCAGCTCGAGTGGCGGGGGTCCGGGTGCGGCGGATGCAGCGGGCGTTGGCGCAGGCGTGGCCACCGCCCCCCTGAATCGCGCCATCTCGGACGTCACGTCCCTCGACATCGCGACCCGCGTCGACACCAGCAACGCCCAGAGTCCTCGCCCGGAGCTGGTCGTACAGCTCACCCCCCGGGTTTCCGCCCAGGTCGGGTACAATTTGGAGGAACCCAAGCCTGGCAAAGCTCCAGATCGCACCCTGTTCTCCTTGGAGTTCCGTATCGCCTCCCGCTGGTCGCTGGCGACCACGTTCGGAGACGGGGGGAGCTCCCTCGTCGACCTGGTGTGGCGCTATCGCTATTGATAGCGTGACGCACATGTTCGGGCGCTTGGGGCTGGGGTTCGCTGGCGCAGGGATCGTCGTGCTGGTGAGCGGCTGCTGCTCCCACGACCAGGCAGAAGCGAAGCTGAGCGACGGCTGGGTGGTGGTGAGCGGCGTGCAAGGTGGCAGCTTCCTGGACCAGCCGAGCGCGAAGCAAGGTGAGCCGCTCGCCACGAGCGTTCCCGGTCAGAGCTGCTTGACGGATCAAGAGCTGCTGTCCGCCTTCGGCAAGGCCTGCGATCACGAGTCGGAGAACCCGAGCAGCACCAAGCAACCCGACTCGGGCGACCTGAACCCTGGTATCCCCACGGTAACCAATGAAGTACGCTGGTACTGCAGCGGACAGCTGGCGGTGCGGGTGGTGCTCCAGCGCTGCTCCAAGACCGCTGACGGCAATCTGGACGGGGTCCAGCCCGTTGAGATCGCCGTGAAGACCCTCTCGAACCACTAGCCCTGCGGGGGTCCTATGGCCAACACGTTCTATGATCGGCTCCACCAGTTTCGGCTGATCTTGCAGCACTACGGCTACGACATCCGCCTCGCGAGCGCGCAGCTCGAGCACGGCGGCAGCGCCCCGGTGATGATCCAGTTCCCAACCCAGCAAATCGGGCAACAGAGCTTGATCGTGCTTCCCGACGTACACCTGAGCTCCGGGAACGACGGTGACGTGTTCTTCGATGGTTCCGGGGAGAACCCCCGGCGCCTCACGGCAGTGCTCAAGGCCATGCGCGACTTCAGCCAGAAGAGCCAGCCCACGACGCTGCTCCAGCTAGGCGACTGGTACGACGTGTGGCGCAGCGTGGGCCAGGACGCCACCAGCTCCCAGTATTCACTGATCGACGCTGTCAGCGACTACCAGGAGCTGCTCGGTCTGGACAAGGCGCTCGAGCTGGCTCACTGCTATGGCAACCACGACGCATCGTTCACCCACGCGTTGCCCGATCGGCGAGTCGCCGACCAGAGCCGCTTTCGCTTCGGCTTCGGCTTGCTGAACTCCAACGGGCGCGTGTATGCGATGCACGGCCACCAGGCAGACAGCATCCAGGGACAACCCAACTCTCCGGGTGATATCCGCGCGGTATGGCTCGGCACCCTGGCGGCCACCTACCTGAGCAGCAGCTTCCGCAACCTCGAGGAGTACATGGACAAGCAGGGTAACCTGGAAGGCGCCAGGGACTGGCTGCTCAACCTGGTCGGGTTGAACCGCGACGACCCACAGCCTCAGGGCCGCCCATCACAGCCAGGGCCCAACGATGGGCAAACCTGGGCAGCGCGCTTCGTGAAGCGGGAGTCGATGGCCAGCCTCGTGGCGATCGCCCAGGCCGCGACGGACCGCCTCTACAACAACCCTACGCCACTCGAGCTCTTGATCGTGGGTCACAGCCACAAGCCGTGTATCGGCTGGACCTCACACCCCAAGACCCAGAAGCCGGTGGTGGTGATCGACTGCGGCGCCTGGGTCTATGGGCAGGCTCAGCTGATGTTCGCGGCGGGCAGCGTGGCGGCTGTATACGACATCGTGAAGTTCGGTACGCCATGAGCAGAGCGCCGTTCGTCAGCAGAGCGCCGCTCGTGACCTCGATCTGGGTGTAGAGCTGGGAGCGGCGCACCGAGCCGGTCGTTGCTCGGCAGGCCGCTTTTCAACCCCTGCTAGAGCGCCGGGCGCCCTACCGCGTAGGCCAAGCGCACCCGCGCGACGTGCAGATCGATGTAAGCGGCCATGCGCTGGAGAGTCGCGCTGACGAACTCCTGCTCGGCGTTGATCACGTCGGTGGTCGTGGCCTCGCCCACCTTGTACTGCGCCATCTTCGCGTCCAGCGCGATGCGCGTGGCTTCTTCCGCTTCCTCCGCCGCTTGCCGCGCGGCACGCGCTTGCTTGCGGTCGAAGTAGGCGGCGGTGATCTCCTGCTCGATGCCCTGGCGGAGCAGCGTCTCGTTGGCAGACACCTCTTCCAGGTTGGCCTCGTACTCCGAAGCCGTTGCCTCCGCTCCGGGTAGATCGTTGATCGTCCAGGTGATCGCTGCGCCGACGCTCCAGCTGCCCTGCCACCCGCCCTGGCCGGTGAAGTCGCTCGCGCTGGGGTTCGCGTAGGTGTAGTCCGCGAAGCCGTCCAGGCGTGGGAGCTTCCCGGCGCGAGCTACGCTGGCGCTCTTGCGCAGCGCCACCTTGCTCTTGCTCAAGGCGCGCAGCTCGGGGCGCTTGCTCATGCCTTCGCTGACCAGAGACTTGAGGCTCTGAGACCTGGCCAACGGGCGCGGCACCCGCATGAGATCTTCACCGATGCTGTAGTGCGGCGACTTGTCCCCGGTCATCAGCGCCAGGTTCTTCTCCGACAGGCGTACGAAGGCGCGGGATTGCTCGATGGCGACTCTGCCGCTGGCGACCATCGCCTTGATGCGCAGGACATCGGCTTTCGTCGCGACGCCTTGGGCGAGCATCGCCTGACCGTCCTTGTAGAGCTGCTCCAGGCGCACCAGCGCATGCTCCGCCACCGCGACCTGTCCCACGCCTCGCACCCAGTTGTAGTAGGCGAGCTGGGCGTCGGCCTGGGCCTTGCGCTGAGTGGCTTGCTTGTTGATGCGGTTCGCCTCCAGGTTGGCCTTCACCGCCGCGCTACTCGCCGGCAGGCGGAGCAGGTAGTCCGAGATCGGCACCGAGAGCGTGGCGCTGAGCGAGTACCGATCGAGCTTCGGTGTGATGTTGAAGGCCGCGGCCCCAGCTGGGTTCCCCGCGGAATCTAGAACACAGGTCCCGGCACCACCCGGGCAGGGCCCGACGCCGAGCAGCCCCGGCGCGCTCGCGCCCACGATGGCACCACCGCCGAACGATGTGTCAGTGCTCGAGATGCGGGTGTAGCTCGCCTTGAGCGTGAGCTTCGGCAAGAACGCGGTCATCGCCTGGTCGACCTGAGCTGCGCTGGCGCGGATCTTCGCCTCCTGTGCCTTCACGGCCGGGCTGTGCGCCTTGGCGCGCTTACCCACCTCACGCGCCGTGGTGCCCCCACGCCGGGGTTTCAGGGTCTCCGCGACCAGGTCGGCGTCCTCCGTCAGCTTCTCCGCAGTGGGTTGCTTCGGCGTGGGTTCGGCTCGCGGATCCGGCTCGGCTACCGGGGGGTCGGCGGGCTGTGCGCCGACGACGGACGGAGCGCCTAACCCCAACCCGATCAAGAGCAGGCTCAGGGTACGTGTGTGGCTGAAAGTGCGCAGGTTGCGCGAAGCGCGAGTATTCGCCCGTGCTTGGCTGCTTGGATTGACTGAGTTCATGCGTGCACCTCGTTCGCTTCGTCGGTCTTCCCGAAGATTATTCCCTCGAGGAAACGCGTCAGGCGGTTGTGGGTGAGAGCTTCCATTAGCGTGTAGATCACTGGCACGACGACCAGGGTGAGAACCGTGGAGGTGATGAGGCCTCCAATCACGCACACCGCCATCGGCGCGCGCGCCTCGCCGCCTTCACCCCGGGCGAGCGCCACGGGCAGCATGCCAAAGATCATCGCAAAGCCGGTCATCAGAATTGGTCGCAGACGCAACACACCAGCTTCGATCAGCGCCTCGCGCATGGGTTTGCCCTCCTTGCGCAGCTGTTCTGTGAAGTCGACGACGAGGATGGCGTTCTTGGTCACGAGCCCCATCAGCATGATCACGCCAATCATCGCGAAGATGCTGAGCGTCATGCCCGACACGAACAGGCCACCGAAGGCGCCGATCACGCTGAGCGGCAGCGACACCATGATGGTGATGGGGTGGATGAAGCTGTCGAACTGTGCCGCGAGGATCATGTAGACGAGGATGACCGCGATCGCCAACGCCTCGAGCATGTAGCCGAAGGACTCGATCATCATCTGGCTATTGCCGGTCATTGCGCCGTGCACGGTGGGGGGCAGGATGGCGTCTGCCTTCGTGTTCACGATCTTCGTCGCATCGCCCTGGGCCAGCCCCTCGAGGCTCGCGCTGACGACCACCTGGCGCTGACGCGCCTCGCGCTCGATCTTCGTCGGCCCCAGGCCGCGTGCGCTCTTGACCACGTTGCTCAGATCAACGAGCTGCCCGGTCG
>JAUILJ010000644.1 GCA_030433055.1 Polyangia bacterium | reverse complement strand
CCTGCCAGAAAACCAGCGGCGTCCGTGAGGCTGCCGGCGCTCGAACGTCGTTCCTCACCCCCCGAGAGCGGCGAACCGATCGGTCAGTCTCGCGCTGTGCCGTCGGGAGCTGCGGACACCAAGCGGGGTTCGCTTGGGACATCGGTGACTGGAGCGTCGGTTACAGGCATCGACACACGGAAACGCGGAAGTGTCTCGATACCGGAACCCGAAGGGAGCGGCGCCAGGGCCCGCACGGTTCCGCCGTGGAGCTGAATCACCGAACGCACCAGGCTCAGGCCCAGGGCGAGCCCGCGATGCTGCCGGCTACCCACGGTCAGCGACGGGTCGAGCAAGGCTTCCAGGCGCGCCGCGGTCGTGTCCGTGCGTGGCACGCTGATGTCCAGGTGCACTCGACGTGCCTCGCGCTTTGCCACGACCAGTACGTCCAGGTCTCGATCCGCCGTACGTAGCGCGTGACCGATCAAGGTGGCGAGCGCCCGAGCGGCGCGCACGAGATCCACGCTCAGTCGCACCTGCGGGTCATCCACGTCGAGTTCGATGCGTGCCGGTGACTCGCCTCCCAGGTCATGGGCCTTGGTCACCGCGGCGTCGAGCAGATCGCCGAGCTCGACCTCATCGACGACCAAAGACAGCTGCCGCGCCTCGACTCGCGCGGCGTCTAGGATCGTCTCGATCAACGCGAGTAGCTCTCGACCTCGGCCGTCGATCAGCTCGAGGCTCTCCCGTTGACCGTCGGTCAGCGGCTCCAGGCGCACCAGCTCCGTGAAGCCCAGGATCGCGTTCAACGGGCTCTTCAGATCGTGACTCACGCTGGCGAAGAACAGCCCTCGCATCCTGGCGGCCGCTTCCCGCGCTTCGATCGCTCGCTCCTGGGCTCGGGCGAACTCCCGGAACCGCTCGGTGAGTTGTTCCACGGCGTCCGTCAGCGCTCCCACTGGAGCGAAGCGCACCGGGCCGAGCGCGGGAGCTGCCCCGTGTAGCAGCGCCTCGGTGCTGAGCGTCCTCAAGCTCTGCGTGGCGAGCTGCAAGTCACGCAGCAGCTCGCGGCCCAGCACGCCTCCTGCGAACGCGGCTGCCCCGACCGACAGCAGCGTGATCAAGATGGCCTGGATGGAGACGACCGGCACGGTCGAGCCGCTGAACTGAATCGCGGCGCTGCCCTCATCTAGCGGCGCGGTGAGCTGTACGATGCCGTTGTCGAAGTGATCCACGCGGTAACCGCTCGCTCCAGGCAGCAGCCTGGGGGCGAAGCCTGAGTCCCGCGCTTCACGCATCGCGTCGCGCACGCCGGCGTTGGGTACCAACCCCGGGCCCGTTTCAAGCGCAGCGCGAGCCATCGCGCGCGCGGTCTCTTCCCGGTCGAGTTCGTCGGAGCGACGCAGGTGGCTACCTGCGATCAGCGCCGAGCCCAGCGCGACGAAGAGCACGGGCATGGCGACGGCGACGATCAAGCGCCGAGGTACGGGTCGTTGCCGGGGCGCGCTCTCGAACGCGTCTTCCACGACCTCCGCCATCACCTCCGGAGGGGCCAACTGTACCGCGCGGGCTACTGCCGCGCGGATCAGCACCATCAACGGCAAGGAAGACGCAGCGAGGATGACGCTGCTGAGCAGGTAGAGACTGATGCCAGTGGTCTGATCGAGCAGCGCGGGGCGGAGCGGCGTGATCAACGCCCCATAGGTGATGAGGTTGGGCAGCATCCAGCGCAGGGTCGCGCGCCAGGGTTCGCTGGATAGCAGCGACAGTTCGTTGGCTTCCACGGAGCGAGAACCCAGGGCCAGTGCCCGCAACAGGAAACGATGGCGGCGCAGCCCCACCCACGTGAAGAGCAGCGCCCCGATGCCTCCCATCGCACCGAACGCTGCCATGCCGCGGGTTGCTGGAGATGTCACCGCTCGCCCGAGCAGCAACAGCGGGGGACCGCCCAGCGCCAGGAGCACGGTAGCTCCGATGCTGAACAGCAGCTGCCAGCCCAGGACGCGTTGAATCAGCTTGCTCGCCGCGGGGTTCATTCCGGCGCCTCGTGGGCAGGCGCTGATCGCGGCGCGACCTCCGACGAAGCAGGCAGCGTTACGGTGAAGCGTGAGCCTTCGCCCAAGCGGCTCTCCAGCTCGATCAACCCGCCGTGCATGGCGACCAGGCGACGGGTGATGGCGAGGCCGAGGCCGCTGCCAGCGCGCCGCGCGTGTAGATCTCCCGCTTGCTGGAATTCCTCGAAGATGGCGCTCTGCATCTCGGGCGCGATCCCGGGCCCGGTGTCCTTGACGGTGACGCGTGAGACGTTTCCGTGGGGCGCTACGCTGACCTCCACGGAGCCCTCGCGGGTGAACTTCACGGCGTTGCCCACGAGGTTGCCGATGATCTGGCGGACCCGCCGTTCGTCCGCCCAGACGATACTGCTCTCCCCCAACAGACTGAGTTTCAAGGGCTTGTGGGAGATGGTCGCGCGCGCCTCGCGCACGACTTGCGAGGCGACACCGAACAAATCCACGTTTCCGCGTGTGAGCTGAAACTCGCCGGATTCCAAGCCCGAGAGGTCCAGGATGTCGTCGATCAGCGCGCGCAGGTGGTCGCCGCTCTTGCGCACGATCTCGAGGTTCTCCCGCGCCTCCTCGGAGAGCGGCCCGTCGACCTCGGCCAGTAGCACATCGGCGAAACCGAGCACGGCGTTGAGGGGCGTGCGCAGTTCGTGGCTGAGGGCGGCCAGGAACGCGCTACGATCTCGATCGTGAGCCTGCGCCGTGGCCAGGTCTTGGCGATACGCGTGCTCTGCGGCGGCGAAGCGCTCAACCAGCACGTTGAACGCGCTGGTCAACAGCCCCACCTGGTCCGCGCTGCGAACTGGGATCAGGCGGCCGCTAGGCTCGGCCCCGAACATCGCCATCTCCGCTACACGTTCGCCGGTGAACTCGACGTCTTGCACTACGTCTCGCGCCAGAGCAAACCCTACCGCCAGCGCGATCCCGACGAGCAGTACCGTGAGGAAAGCAACCGAGCTGATGAGCGAACCAGTGGCGTAGGGCGTCTCTGGCGCGCGCACGAAGCTCACCAGCGTGAGGTGCCCCAGCGGCGGACCGAGCGGCGTCGCGGAGAAGCGCACACGCCCCATCTGCGAGTTGGTCTCCCCCTCTCCCTCGACGAGTAGATCGATCAGGCGCTCGGTGCTCGGCGCACCCAGGCTACCGTCGACGCGCACCACTCCGTCTTGGGTGACTAGCAGTAGCTCAGCTCCCGAGCGGCTGGCGGCCCGTTCGATGACGTGCTGCCTGTCTTCCAGCGACGTCGCCCTCAACCGCGCCGCGAGGGTCTGGCTGAGTATGCGCGCGCGCATCGAGGCGGCGTCGTCGCTCTGGGCTTTCAGCTCGCCCACGCCGAGCAGCACGATTGAAACGGCGACTATGGCGCTCAGCACGAAGACGACCACAGGCACAAAAGGAAGAAACGGAATGCGACTCAGCCGCTGAAGGCGCCCTGTCTGAGAAGGCGGTGGCTCCGACACTCTCGGGCGGGAGCTGAAGGGCTGCGAGTCGCCGGGCCGAGAAGGCGGCGGATAGCTCGAGCGCATCAGGGGGCGCGACTCCGAGCTGCTCGCGACGGGATCGCTCGAGCCTCCACTCTCCAAGTCGTCCACGCCGTGCACCATCGGTCAGTTGAGCATTGCCTAGGGACCCCAGAGCAACAAATGCGTGCGTCCCCTGGAGTGCTCATCGTGCGTTCGCGGCGCCACGTTACACCCTCACTGCCCCATTCAGGCGCCGCTAGTCCTCGTCTGCAGAGCCCTCCGGGGCCTCGTCCGTGGTGCCTGCCCCTCGCTGGATCGCTGTTTTTTCTGGGGGAGAGACGGGCTTCGGGTCCGACCGGGGAGCGAGTGGCTCGTCGTCATCCCCGGTGCCTGCGAATCCGTCAGAGCCCTGGTCTGCGTCGGGGGCTTCATCCGAGAGTGCGTCGGGGCCCTCCTCGGCGACCTCCGCGGCGTGCTTCGCTGCGGCGATCTCCGGTGAGTCCTCGGCGCCCGTTTCCCTGAGGATTCCAACCAGCACCGAGCTCCGAGACGACATCTCGGGGTCGGGGTCGCCGTCGAGGAACAGCTCGCTCTTCCTGTAGTACGCGATCGCGCGCAGCGCGAAGACCTTCGTCACGGCCGCGGCCGGGACGGCCAAGAGCACGCCCATGAAGCCGAACAGCTCGCCGAAGACCATCAATGCAAGCAAGACCCACACGGCGCCGAGCCCCAGCTTGTCTTCCATGATGCGTGGGGTGATGACGAAGCCTTCCAGTACCTGGATCACCGCGTAGGTTCCGACAACGAAGCCTACCTGGGACCAACCTTGCCCGGCGAGCAGCGTCATGAGCAGCGCCAGGCCGAGGGCCACCGCGCCTCCTACATAGGGAATGAAGGCCAGGAGTCCCGCGACGATGCCGATTGGAATGGCGAGCCGAACGCCGATCAGCGAGTACGCGGCGGCGTAGAGTACCGCGAGGATCAACATCACCAGCAGTTGCCCGCGCACGAACTGCCCAAGGATGTCGTCGATCTCGTTCGCGATGTCCACCACGTGGGGCCTGATTCTCCAGGGAATCAACTGGCGGATCTTGGTCACCATGCGGTCCCAGTCATGCAGTAGGTAGAACGCGAAGACCGGGATGATCAGCAAGTTGCCAAGCGCGCCGAGGACGCTGGCGGTGCCGCCCAGTACGACCGCGAGGATATGACCAGCGGGCGCCGCTGCCTTTCCGGCGACATCCTTTGCGTCGACGCCGAGTTGATCGAGCGCGTCCTTGACGGAGTGCGGTGGCTCCACGCCCTGTGCTCTGAGCCAAGGTTCCAGGCGGCCGAGCAGGGCGTTCAGCTGCGTCGGCAGGTCATGGGCGAACGCGCCAACCTCACGCACCACTCCGGGCACAACCAACAGGCTCACCAGCGCCATGAAGACCAGCACCCCGGTCAACAGGAGCACGATGGCCAGGGACCGCGGGATTTTCCGCGCCTCCAACCGATCCACGATTGGATCGAGCACGTAGGCGATCCCCGCCGCGAAGAAGACCGGCGTGAGCACGGACTTCAGCAGCAGAAACAGCCACAGCACGACGCCGATCACCGCCAAGGCGATGAGCCAGCGCGGAAATATCCTCCGCGTCTCCTCCCCAGACATCCGGATCCCTGCGTATCACACCTTTGGAGAATATTCGCGGTGCGCGACGGTTGAGCCTACGCGGCTTCCAGCCGCAGGAG
>JAUILJ010000643.1 GCA_030433055.1 Polyangia bacterium | reverse complement strand
ACGACTTCCGAGAGGGCAAGCGCGCGTCCCAACCGCGATTCCTGGCGGCGATCGCGTGCTACCAAGAAGGCGACGCCCAGGGCGCTGCCGACGAGTTCCGCCACGTCGCGGAAACCATGCCCAGCGACGGACCCACGAAGTTCTGGCTCTCCCGCCTCGATCAGGTGATTGCACACGATCGCAGTCATGACGCATCGGGTGTAATCGCCTTGGATCAGAAGTAGGCTCCGTGTCAGTAGGGCCGAAGGGATCATCCTGCGCGTGTGCGCGCACCGAAGTGATCGCGGGGATGAAGCGGCACGCAGTACGGATCGGTTGTTCGGCCCTCGCGGAGACGCCATAGTCGGCAGCGCATGCATCGCAGCTTTGGTGACACACGACTCACCTATGGGATCACTCCCCCCAAGACCTCGTACTCCGAAGAGAAGCGACGCCAGACCGCCGCGCTGCAGAGCGCGAGGATCGCGGCGCTGCCGGTCGAGGCGTCGGTGCACATGGTGCACCAGGTGGCGAAGCTGTTGGGACGAAGCAGAGGTCAGTCGTCGAAGCCTTCGTTGTAGTCGCCGAGGATCCTCAGGCCTGCTCGCACTGTGCGCTTCTTGGGGGCGCGCTTGTCCTGCATGAACTCGAGCTCCCACGCGCAGTGCAGGGCGTACATCTCTTCGGGCTCCATGTCCTCCGTCACTTCGCCGAACAGCGAGAACGTGGTCGCGCCGCCGACCATGCCGACACCGATGGTGGGCTTCTTCTTTCCGTCTCGCGGAGGGTACTCATAGCGAAACAGGTACACTCGTCGCATCTCGTCGCTTGGCGGCCAGTAGATCTTGCGTGAGTCCATCTTGCGGATCTTCTGTGGCGGGCGCCCGAATTCGTTGGGGTGAGCCAGCCACTCGCAAAGCTCTGCCTTGGCCAGGAACGACTTGAATCCGGGCGCCGTGAGGCGTTCGGGGAAGCGCTCGATCGGAGCCTGGTTTTCCATTAGATAGCGGATGATGCCCAGCGCGTAGCGCGGATCATTGCCAATCTCCCTGAGTGTTTCGAACCCAGACTCATCGTCCAGGTCGATGCGAGCCTTCGCTGCCGCGATGCGCACGTGTGGTTCTGGACTCTCGTCCGCGATTTTCAAGAGCTGGGCTCGATCTGATTCCGAGAGGAAGTGTAAGGAGAGGCAGACGCTCTCGGCGAAGCTCACCTGCGCCCCGTTCTCCTGCTTCAGCCAGCTAGTCATGCGCTGGACGCCGAGGCGGCTGTTGAAAGGATGCTCTCGTAGCTGCTTCACGCTTGCCTGCAGAGAGCACAAGTCCAAGAAGAGGATGCCGATCATTCCACCGGGGATATCTGCTTTGAGCCCCTCGACGAGAGCGCCCACCCACGCGTGCTTCTTTTTGGGGACCACATTGACGTAGACTGCATGCCACCCGAGGTTCCCCCACTGGTCTTCGATTTGCGACGCTCTCAGCATGCGGCTCACGCCCTCCTGCATCTCGAACAGAGCCATCGCGGCGACGCCCTGCATCAGCGCGTGAAACAGCTCCGCGTCCTCTGCGGCGTCCTCGATCAACGCGTCGAAGATGCGCAGCAGGTGCGCCGGAGCGCCTCGTTCGAGGACCCGTTTGGCGCGCCGACCTTCTGCTGCATGACACCATTCGAGCACGGTATCGAGCGCCGAGACGGCCCGCTCGCGCTTTGCTACGGAGACCGGAAACCGCGCCAGCACTTGCACCAGGAGCTCAGCCTCTGCAGCGCCATCGACCTCTTGCGGCCAGATGTTATTGATTGTGCTGATTAGACCTTCGTCATCGGACTCGAGCGCGCGCTCCAGACCCTGCTTGAGTGTTACGTCCCCGGCCATGCTGCCTCCTGAAGCCAAGCGCTATCAGGCCTGCGGGCAAGCGACAACGGTTGCAGGCCGTTGCCTCGCGGTCGCCGGGCCCCTGGCTCAGCCCGGATCGGGGATGGTTGCTCCGACGCCCACAGGCTCTGCCGCTGCAGTCGCGGGGGCTCGTGCACTCTGCGGGCACGCAGTTGTCCGGGTAGTAGCCAATGGCGCCCACCGTTCCCTCTCCCCCGAAAATACCCAAGGGCGCACATGCAGACTTCGCCCGTTTGGCAGTCTGCGTTCTTGCTGCATTCGGGCGTGAGTGTGCCGTTGGAGCTCGGAGCACCGGGGCAGAGGTTGTCTTTGCCGATACTACGCTAACGCGCGGGCTCAACAGCCGCAGGACTCACGCGCTGTTCGGGGGCGGCCGAGACTCCACAGTCTGCCAGCACGGAATAGCCGAACCGCACACCAGCGTTCGGCGTGCGTATGAATCGGAGGCTAGGGCTCGCCGTCGCTGGCGCGATGCTGTTGCTGGTCGGCGTCGGGTGCCAAAGGGAGCGGTCGAGCACTCCGCTGCCTTTGTCGCCACCGCCGGACCAATCGGTGACGCACGCACCCACGTCCGCAGGAGGCGCAGACCCAACCGACGGCGTTGCGGGTTCCGCTCCTGCTTCGGCCTCTCCACTCACAGAGGCGGCCGCAGAGCCGGGCCCGGTCAATCCGGGACCCATGCCGGGGCCATGCGGCGAGATGCCGTTGCTGCAGGCCTACTGGCGCGAGGGAGTCCTCGAGTTCCCGAATCCGATGGTCGCGAAGCTCCACCTGGTGATTGATCTGCACTTCGCGGACTGCGGAGCCCCAGACGGTTACGGCCACGACGTCGAGCTCACGCTCGCGTTGGCCAAGAGCAAGCGCGGATGCGGGATCTCGTGGGCTGCCAGCACCAGCAAGTCGTGGGGTACTGAACCGGATGAGCCCGCTTGGCGGAACGCGTGGCGCGTTCAGGGCGGTCCACTTCTCACGGATCCCGACTTGGAGCGGATAGTCCTTCGTGATCCTGCGAAGGGGCAGGCCCTCGAGCTCGGGCGCATTGGCTACTACTTCTACGACAAGGTCATTCCAGGCGCCCGGCTACTCGGAAGGCTGGAGGACGAAGACGACAACCCGAAGGCCTGCTGCTTTGCGTTCACCAGCTCGAGGACGAAGAGCTGGGGATGGAAGTATGGACCTCGAGAGAAGTGACGGCGATCGCGCGCGCGACATCAGGCCCCACCGAGCTGGATGCGCCGCCTCAACACGCGATAGGCGGTGAGGAGTGCCACGAGCCCGCCGGAGGTGCTGTACAGCAACTGCATGCCGACGCTCGTGGTGTCGCTCCCCGCGAGCAGACCGTGCAGGAGCGCCGCGATGAACAAGCCGAACGACAGGTAGTGGAGCTTGCGCCACAGCTTGGGGCCGAGGCGTCGCCGCCACTCGAAGCTCAGGTGAACGATGACGGCGGCGTAGGCGGCGAGCACTCCCAGCGCGATCGCGACCGGACGATAGGAGGAAGCGAACGGCACCAGCAGGTCGAGCACATCGAAGCGCACGAAGCCGTCACCCAGCAGCGCGACGGCATGCAAGCCGGTCATGCCCAGCGCGACGGAGGAGAGCCAGCGATGGATGTCGACGCTCTTCGCCCGCTGGATGAGCTTGTCCGCTGCTCCGGTCGAGACGAACAGACCGAACACGACGTCCAGGGTGAGCGCCAGGAACGCCGTGATCCCCGCGGCACGTGAAGTCACCCAGAGCGCGGTGCCGGGTGGGCGCGGAACCACTCCGCTCGCGAGACCTGAGCGGACCGCTAGCGCGTCCAGCACGAGGAGCAGGACTCCCCCGATCAAGACACCACTGACGAGTCGCTTAACCATGAGACACCTCACGCACGTCGACGGCACCCACGAACTGCAGTCTGCCGGTTCGAGTGAGCAACACTGCGCCGACGTCCGATCGGCGCTCGAGGAACGCGCGCGCAGAGCGCACTCCGAGCAGCAACGCGGTCTTCGCGAGGACGTCTGCCAGCTCGGCTGTGGGAGCGAAGACGGTGGCTTGGTGAAGGTCGCTGGTCGAGGGCCGCTGGGTGCGCGGATCGACCAGGTGATGCACCGACGTGTTCCCCACTCGCCAGCGCCTGCGATTGGTCGCGCTCGTGGCGACCGCCACATCGGTCGCGGCGACGCTGGCGAGGATGCGTGACGCATCCCTCGGATCTTCGACGTCTACCAACCAGGGTTCGCCGTTCGGTGCCGCGCCGAGCAGCCGAGCGTCGCCACCGGCGTCGATGACTCCAGCGGTTGTGAGGTGCCGCGCTGCGCGATCCACCGTGCGGCCTTTGACCAGCCCTCCCAGATCGATCTTCAGCGGTTGCGGGCGCCACACCGTGCGCGTCTCCGCCTCGAGGATCACGTCCAAGAATCGACTCGCGGGAGGCGCCTGGGTCGCCGCGCTGCGGTCGAGGGCGCCCGGCTCGAAGGAACGATCGTAGCCGAGCGCCTCCAAGGTCGCGCCGACGCCTGGGTCGAACAGGCCCTGCGTGAGCTCGACGTAGTCGCGCGCTCGCTCGAGCACCTCGAACAGCTCCGCCGACGCGACGAAGGGACCGCTCGCCCGATTCAGCGCAGACAGTTCACTATCCTCGCGGAATCGACTGAAGCGAAGCTCTGCGTCGGCGAAGGTTCGGGCCACGCGTGAGGCCACTGCCGCCTCGTCCGGGGGGGAGACCACCCGCACTTCCGTGTTCATGGCGCTGAAGGCGAACATCACGAGCTCCGGGTGCGGATGCGACGCGCTCGCGCTGGAGTGACGCGCCTCGGAACGGGAGCCAGCGTCGTGCTCACTGGCTCGACGGCGCTGCGCGACACGATCCGCCAACCCGCAGGGAGCTGGACCGGCGGTTGTTGCGACATGGGAAGTTCGTCGTACCAGGCCGTCTTGGCTGCGGGCTCAGGTGTCCTCCCAGGCGACGGGGCGGCCTGAGCCTGTTCGGTCGAATCAATCGGCGCGCGGCTCCCGAAGCTCCACCACGCCAGCGTGTAGGCTGCTGCGAGGGACGCGAGCAGGTAGCGCTTGAGGTCGGCGGCGCCTAGGGTGATCCTCGCGGCGGCGCGTGGTCGCTCAGTCGTCGTCATCGTCGTCCTCGTGGTGGTGGCGCTTCTCCCCGCGCTCATGACCGTCGTCGTCATCGTCGTCGTCATCGTCCTCGTCGTCGTCACGCCAGGTCCGCTCGTACGCGGCGAACACGGCGTCGGTTTTGGGTTCGGGAGGCTCCGCCATTGCGGGCTGCTGCTCGGTCGGAGCGATCGGCACAAGCACCACCTCGGGCGCGCCGGGGGAGACGCTCGCCTCAGCGGTGGGGGAGACGACGGGCTCAGGCTCCT
>JAUILJ010000642.1 GCA_030433055.1 Polyangia bacterium | reverse complement strand
CAGCGGGTGCGGCTGCGGCGGGCTGTCCGCTCGCGAGCAGCTGCTGGACCACGCTCGCGGCCAGGGGCACCGGGCCAATGGCAACCAGCGCGCTCGGGTCGAGAGGCCTCGGCTGTTCCGGAGCGAGCCGCTCTTGGCCGAGCCAGGTGCCGCTGGTCGAGCCGTGATCGGTGACGCTGAACGGTTGCTGGCGGAAGGTTGCGTGCCTCCCGGAAACGTTCTGGTTGTGGACGATGACGTGACAGCGCGCGGCGTCGCGGCCCACCGTCAGCTCACCCGGCGCAGGGGGCAGCTGGCCTTTGTCGAGCAACATCAGCGCGATGGTGGGATGCGCGTTGGGCAGCGCCGCCTGACCCACCACGAACTGAGTGCGGAAATCGAACGGAACCGTCGACGCCGGCTGGAGCGGCTGACCGTTTGCGCTGGTCTGGCCGGTCCCGCCATCGACGAACACCAGTTGGCCCCCGCCCTGGTGCACGATGCGGGCGTGTTCCGGTGCTACACCGGGACCGCCAAGTCGAATTTCGCAGTGGGGCGCACTGCCGATAAGGATGGTCTGCTTGCCAAAGCCAGGGATCATCTTGGGTTCACCGCTTCAGTCAGGTTCAAGGGGTCGCAGCATTTGCGCGGGAGGCGCGTGGGACTGTCGCACAATACGCAGGGCGGCTCTATGGGCTGCTGGCGTCTGCGGCCATCGCGTCTGGTGGGGTTCCGGCGTCCCTGGGAGCCAATGGCTTCGATGAAGGACGGTGGTGGGGCCGTGGTTGCGGTTCCGGGCTGGCGTCCAACTCCTGAGGTGCGAGTTCGAGCACCTGACCGTGGCTTGGATCTGGGGCCAGCAGAGGCTCTTGGGGTGGCTCTGGGGGAGGCGCCGCGTGAGAGCCAAGCAGCCACCAGCCGATGATCATGAGCAGGATGAGCACCGCCAACCCGGCGCTGACGGCGACGATATGGCGCCCCGCGCCGCTGGTCCGGCGCATCAAGAGGCTCGGTCGTGCGGGCTCATCGATCAGGGTGATGGGCGCCCGTTCCGTCCTGGGTACCGACTCGTCGGTGACCGTAGGCGGCACGTCGACCGGCTCGAGCAGCTGAGTCGCACCGACCGGGGACGGCAACTCCTGGGTAGCGCCACCGGGCAAGGTTGCAGGCGGCTCGCCATGCAGCGTCCCACCGACGCTCGACTCGAAGCGGGTTGGTAGCGGTGCGTGCTGGTGTTGGGGCGCCTCGATCACCTCGACCACCTGCACCGAGATGTTGTCGTGACCGCCGCGTTGGTTCGCCAGGTCGACCAACTGTTGGCAGGTCACCGCCGGACCACTCGCGATGCTCGCCGGCACGAGCTGCCCCAGCTCCGAGTCGCTCACCATGTCCGTCAAGCCATCGCTGCACAGCAGCAGCGCGTCGCAAGGCCTGAGGGAGAACGGCCCGGAGAGCTCGACCTCCACGTCGCGGTGAGTGCCGAGCGCCCGGGTGATTTGGTTCGCGTCGGGATGTTCTGCCGCGGCTTCCGGCGTGAGCACGCCAGCGTCCATCAGCTCTTGCACCACGGAGTGGTCCCGCGTCAGGCGGGTGATGGAGCCGTCACGCAGGAGGTAGCAGCGCGAGTCACCAACATGAGCGATGCTCAAGCCGCTCTGGTGTATCAGCGCGGCAACGCACGTGGAGCCCGGGCGTGCGCCGCTGGGGACTCCCTCTCCCAGCGCGAAGACCGCGTGGCCAGCAGCCTGGACGGCGCTGCGGAGCGTGGAGGCAATGTCACTCTCGGCGGTGGCCTGGCTCACCCGGCTGACGACCGCGTCTACCGCCGCGACGCTCGCTTCCTGTCCAGAGAGGTGACCGCCCATGCCATCGCAAAGCACTGCGAGGTGCCCGAGCGGAGTCTCCGCGTACGCACTCGAGTCTTCGTTGACTTGCTTGCTCGGGTCCCGTCCGGGATCGCTGAGCTCCGCGAAGTCGATCACCACGCCTTGCGCGGTTCTCCGCATGGTCTACTCCAGGGTGACGCTGAACTCTGCGGGGCCAAAGCGCAGAAGCGAGCCGTTGCGGACGCTAGCCCAGTTGCCTGGGCTCAGGCGGTTGCCGTTGAGGAAAGTCCCGTTGTTGCTGTTGTCGTCTCGCAGCATCAGCTTTCCTTCTTCGATCTTGATGGATGCGTGGAGCCCGCTGACCCGGGGTTCCGTGAGGAGGATGGCGCACTGCGAGCCGTCACGTCCCACGCGCATCTCCACTCCTGGTACGACAGTGAAGACGCCTTGTGACCCCTGAAGTGTGGCCCTCGATGCAGAAACGCCCGACTGGTAAGGGTCGGGCGGGGCTTTCATCGGTCGGGCGGGCGCGTCGGTGGTCACGCCATACTTGGGTGGCTCGGCCCCATACATGAAGTCTGGGCTGACCACTGGGCCGCCAGGATCCGGTGGATGTTCGACCACCAATGGAGCAGCGGCCGCTGCAGGGGCAGCGGCCGCGAAGGCGGGAGGAGCCGCTGCGGGAGTGGGGGGCCCACTTGCCGCAGCGGCGGGAGGAGCCGCCGCTGGAGCGACGGCGGGGAGCGGCGCCGCTGGAGGCGCCGCTGGTTGAGCCGGGGGCGCCATGGCAGCCGCGCCGGGTGGGGCGGCACCGTAGCCACCCCCGCCGCCATACTGCCCACCGCCCTGAGGTGGATAGCCGCCGCCCTGAGGTGGATAGCCGCCGCCCCCGCCGTAGCCGGGTCCACCGTAGCCGCCGCCGCCATAACCACCGCCGGGCGGCATGGCCGGAGGCGGAGGGGGAGGCGGAGGACGGCGATTCTTGCTTCCGCCGCGAACGATAACCACCACCAAGAGCGCGATCACCGTGAGGCCGAACAGTCCAATCAACACGTAGAGGATCGGGAAGGGGCCACTGCTCGTGGCCTTCACCTGCAGGATCGTGTCTGCGGTGACGCCGCTCGTGCGCTTCGCTCGGTTGTCGAACAGGACCAGGCGCGCGACTGCTTGGCTGCCCGAGCCATGGATCATCTTGTCTTTGTCGGGCGCCTCGAACTCGACGTAGGTGTCGTTGGCCTCGATCGCCTTGCCCCGCATGCCCTGCTGGATGAGCTGCTGTTGCGCCTTCTTGGCTTGCTCGATGTTGGCGCCGGCTAGCGCTGCGGGCGGGTTCTGCCCGGCGGGCAGGAAGTAGACTTCTGCGCGGCTCGTGTCGCCGCCCCAGCAGAAGTTGCCGAAGACCTTAAATTTTCCACCCGGATATACGCCGCCCGCCTGGGCGATGTTGTCCTGGGTCACCTTCTGGTCGACATCGAGAGGCCACGTCGTCGGGTCGATGCCAACGGGGACATCCTTGAACGTGTTGTCGCCCAAGATGGGTGGCTTCACGTTGTTGAAGACCAGACTGAACGTCTGGGTCACGCTGGTGGCGACGCAGGCGAGCCGCACCTTGACCAAGTACATCTTGGAGAAGCGGGTACGCACTGCCTTCACGATCGTGTCGGCGCGGGCTCCTTGGCCACCACGCATGATCGTGTAGAGACCGCCGATCTCCGGGTTGGCCAGGTTCTGCATGAACTCCATCGAGTTCTGCTTGAATTCATCGTAGGTCGTATGGGGAAACCAGATGCTGATGACGGGCAGCGGGCTCTTGGGCAGCGCAGTGTTCGTCTCCGGGAAGCGACCACCGGTGAGGTACTGCTGCAGCTGGAGCGCGCCCGGGCCGGTCGTGGATGGATCGGTTCCGCCAAAGCCGCTGGACAAGACGACCAGCGCCTGATGCATCGGTACCTTTACGGTTTCGCCAACGTTGCCCAGGTTCTTGAAGGCGTCTGTCACGCCGGTCTTGATCAAAGTGAGCAGCGCGCGGTTGCGACCCGCTGAGGGCATCACGCTGGCCTGAGAGCGGATCAGCGCCGTGGCCTTGCTCTTGTCCGCAGAGGAGAGCCACTTGGAGTCTTTGAACACCGTGCGGTCGTTGAAGTACATCACGTTGACGATGTCGTTCCGACCCATGCTCGCGACGAAGCGTTCAGCCACCTGCTTGGCTTCGTCGAAGCCTCCGGACATGCGCCGGTCGGCGTCGATCATGATCAGCCACGCGGTGCCCACGCCCGGCTGATTGAGCTGCTCCCCCCAGCGATCGACCTTCTCGATCTTCCCCATGCTGTCCGCGCCGTCGACCTTGACGGTGAAGATGGCGTTGTCCTTGGGGAACGGAAAGACCTCGTACATTGCGCCCGGCTTCTCGAGCGCACCGCTGATGCAGTCGTACAGAGAGTTGCCTCTCAGCGCTGCGCACGAGCTGGTGGCATCGCCGACGCGCTTCGTCTGGACGACCTCGGTGACCATCGTGATCAGCGGGTCGCCACTTTCGGTGCTGGCGCGCGGATCGATACGCAGGATGTGTGCCTCGGGCGCGGCTGAAGCCGCTGCAGGAAGCATCCAGACGCACAGCGCCACTACGAAGCAACCCCACCAGCGTACTGCCACGCTGTGCAGGGGGGCGTTACCTAAGCCGAGTCTATCCATTTGCAACTGCTATCCGTTGGCGCATCAGGCCGATTCCGTGGGCCGCCGAGCGTGATGCTGCTCGGCGGCGATTCGTAAACGGGTTCAGATGACTTTGATGGTGACGCTGTATCCGCCAAAGCGAACCGCGTCTCCGTCCTTGAGATCCCGGGGCTGGTTGTTGGGCAGCCGTTCACCCGAGAGGTAGGTGCCATTCGTGCTGCCGGGATCCTCCAGCGTGAGCTTTCCGGGTCGCGCCGTTGCCGTGATCAAGGCGTGGCGGCTCGAGGTCGTAGGATGATCGATCTCGATGTCGAGACCCTCCATCGCGTCCTTGCGACCGATCACGTTCTTGCCAGCGTAGAGCGGCCAGAACGTTCCGAGCTCGTTGCCTTCGAAGCTGACGATGAAGCCGGCGAGCACTCGCGCGCCTTCAGCTGCAGGGGCTGCGGGGGCGGGAGCTCCAGCAGGGGCTGGTGGCGGCGGGGCGTACGGAGCCGGCGGCGCGCCTGGCGGCGGCCCGCCCTGCTCGGCGGGAGGTGCGGTCGGAGCGTACGCTGGGTCTGCACCCATTGGCGGCCCCATGGGCGGTGCGCCGGGCGGCCCGTATCCAGGAGGAGGCGCGCCAGGTGGTCCACCCATTGGCGGCGCGCCGGGGGGGCCATATCCGGGAGGAGGCGCGCCGGGTGGCCCGTATCCGGGAGGAGGCGCGCCGGGGGGACCATATCCGGGAGGAGGCGCACCGGGCGGACCACCCATCGGCGGACCA
>JAUILJ010000641.1 GCA_030433055.1 Polyangia bacterium | reverse complement strand
CCGCGCTCCAAGAAGCGCGCGATGCGCTTGGCCAGTTGTTCGGGGGTCGAGCCCGTCGTGCGTGCCAGGAACACGGGCACCGAGCCCGGGTCGATAGGAGCATCGAGATCTCGCGGTGAGTAGCCGGAGCTCGGATCGAAGTCCACCTCCGCGCCTGCTTGCACAGCCAGCTCGAACGACGGAGCGCGAGGGCCTCCAACGACCACGGCGTCTACGTCCAACGTCTGAGTTGCGTTTCCGTGGCGCACCACCGCGGCGGTGACCTTGGAGCTGCCCTTGGCGCGTTGTAGCGCGGCGAGGCTCACCTGGGTGATCTCCGCGTGCGCCTCGGCCTGGCGCAAGAATCCATCCACTTCGACACCAGCACCGCAGAGCAGGATGCGTCGGCCGACGAGCACTCCGTAGTGCAACGCAGTGAGCGCCGCACGGGCGGAGAACACCCCAGGCAGGTCGTTGCCCTCGAAGGTGGCGACGTAGTCGTGTCCACCGACGGCCAGTACGACGACCTTGGGTTCCACCGTATCGATGCGCGGCGGTTCCTCGTGACCCAGGCGCGCAAGCAGCGCTGTCGGCCGCTTCGCCTGGGCGGGAGTGAGGAACAGCCCGGCGACGGTCGAGGCCATCTCTGGCACCACCGACTCCGCTGCAAGCTCCTGAGCCAGCCGTCGCCACGCATCGGGTTCGCAGAGCGCAAACCGCCCACCTGGCTCGAGCGCTGAGCCGACCACCATCACGTTGGTTTGGGGTCGCTGCTTCTTGATCGACAGCGCCGTACGACAACCGCTGCGTCCCGCGCCCACGACCAAGACGTCGGGGGTGAAGCGCCGTGAGTCTTGGCTGAGGCCGAGCTGGCTCTCTGGCATGCGCCCGAGCCCCGCCACCCGGCGCGCGATTTGTTGCATCGCGCTGCCGAGGATCGGCATGCCCGCCATCAGTCGGTGATGGTCAAAACCATGTGGAAAAATAAAATCCGTCGCACGAAGCAGGTCCGCTCCCCGCGAGCCGAGGACGTTCTGAGTCTCTATCTTCATGCCGTCGCGCGCGCGCACCTGGCAGGTCATGATGTTGGGTTCGCCGTCCACCCGGGCTAGGCAACCGTCGCAGGCAGCCCGCAAGCAGTAGGGGCCACGGGGCCGGTGCAGCTTCGGACTTCGCGCCAGCAGCAGGCGCCCCGCGCCGATCAGGCTGATCGCCAGCGGCTCACCCGCATCGGCCTCCACGGCTTGACCGTCGTGAAACACACGAATCGGCTCGTCCAGGCCGCGTACCCGGAGCGCTCGATTTCGCCGCAGCTTGCCGTCGTGCCTCGGGGGCTTGCTCATGGGCGAGAGCTTCGTTCGGTCTTCTGGTGACATGCAAGAGAGGGGCGGTACTATGTCCGCATGCGCTTAGGGTTGCTCGGTCCAGCCGAGGGGGACTTGGTCACCCTGCGCAACACTGCGCGTTTCTTGCTCGAGGAGCGGAAGGTCGACCGCGCCGTCTACCTGGGCAAGGACCGAGCGCTGGACGACGTGGTCATGGCGTGGGCATCGGACCTGGTCGGGGAAGACCCGACGGACGACGCGTTGTGGATGCGGGCCGCGGCTCGTTGCTCGGATGCGAGTCCCGAGGAGATCCGCAGCTTCCTGCGCGCGGAGCTAGATCGGCGTGAGCTCGCCCGCCTCGAGGTGCTCCCCGGTGTCGGCTCTCGATCCGTGGAGCTATTGAACGGGAAGGTCGTGGTGCTGATATACGACAAGGCCCACCTCGATGAAGAGGACATCGTGGCGGCGAGCCTGTTGGTCTTCGGCAAGAGCCCCGAGGTGATGATGAAGCAGGTTGGCCCACGCTGGTTCCTATCGCCGGGAAACCAGGGCTCGATGATCCTCGAGGATAAGGATGACGGCATCCACCTGACCACGTTCAGCCCGGATCTGACGGAGCTGAACTCTCAGCCCCTCGAGCTCGGGCGAGGCACTCGCATGCGCGTCCAAGGAGCTAGCTGACGGTGCGGCACGCGAGTCCGGGTTTGGGGGTGAGGCACGAGTCGCAACGAGGCTCACCCACTCGCTGAGGACTGCGTAGCGATGCGAGTAGCCGTCTTCGGGGGGAGCTTCAATCCCCCACATATCGCCCACGTCTTGGCCGTCACCTACGTCGCGAGCCTCGGACTGTGCGAGCGCGTGCTGGTGGTTCCGGTGCACGCTCACGCGTTCGACAAACACCTGGCTCCGTTCGCTTCGAGGCTCGCGATGTGCCGCGAAGCCATGGGCTTCATTCCTGGGGTCGAGATCTCCGATATCGAAGCGAGCCTCACGCCTCCAAACTACACGCTGCACATGCTCCAGGCGCTCGCCGAGCGACATCCCGGATGGAAATTGCGCCTGGTCGTTGGCGCCGACGTGCTCGTGGAGAGCCACAAATGGCACGCCTGGGATGCGGTCTGTGCGCTGGCTCCGCCCATCGTCCTGGGTAGAGTCGGCTATGCCCGCGCAGACGCGCCGCCAGCGGTGCTACCGGACGTATCATCCACACGGATACGCGAGTTGCTCGCGTCGCATGAGCCACAGGCCGCTGAGCAGTTGAGCTGGCTGCTCCCGCGTAGCGTGCGAGACGCGATCTCACGCGAAGGCCTCTATCGATGAAGCTCCTGATCTTCGGAGCGGGCAAGCTGGGCCGCAACTTCCAGGTCGCCCTGCGCGAGGCGGCGCGGCGCTCGAAGCGCCCTTTCACGGTTACCCTGCGCGCCGCGCGCAAGGGGCTGCCCAGGCGCTGTGACGCCGAGGTCGTGCTGCTGGCGGTGCGAGATGGGAGAATCGGTCCCCTGGCGCAGGAGCTGGCGATGCTGCCGTGGGCGCCTCGGCTCAAGGCCGTCATTCATGCCTCGGGGGCGCTCTCTCCGGAGGTGCTCGCCCCACTTCGCGGCCTAGGTGTCGCGGTCGCTCAGCTGCACCCGATGCTTAGCTTCGCTTCCGAGCGGCAATGCCTGCGCTTGGGGAGCAAGACCGAGTTGCGGTTCCAAGGGGGCCACGCGCTGGTGGCAGGTGACGCGCGCGCGGTGCGTGTCGCAGCGCGCCTGGCCCGCGAAGTGGGGCTCGTGCCTCGCCACTGGGAGGGGATAGACCCACGGCTCTATCACGCTGCCGCGGCCCTCGTGGCCAATGGCGCGGCTGCCCTGGCCAGCGTTGGCGCCGAGGTGCTCGCTGCCTCAGGGGTTGCGCCCGAGCGCGCTCCGAGCGTGCTCGGGCCCCTGCTGGCCAGCGTGGCGTTCAATGTGGAGCGCTTTGGTCTGCCGGGCGCGCTCACCGGGCCCGTGCGGCGCGGGGGTCTGGCGGTGATTGGCGCCCATCTGGCGGCACTCGACGAGAGGCTGCCCGATGCCGCAGGCCTTTATCGCGCCGTGGCGTTCGCGCAGCTGCCCTTGTCGCGTCAGCTGGGCGACGCTTCCATGAACGATCTCCAGGAGATCGAGCGCCTGCTCAAGCACGTGAGCGGCGGCCGTGCTGCGTCGCGGCGCTCCGCGCGCGCAGTTTCACCTCGCTCAAGCAGAGCGCGAAAGCGTCGCGGCGACTCCTGATTGGACGCCCATCTGCGCGATCCACCCACACCTCCATTGCTCGTCACGAGGATGGACGTTACTTTTCACGCGCTTGGCGCTCCATCTAGCTCACTCCATCTCCGCTTCTCCGGGGGAACCCGGTGTTCGCGAAGCGGCTACCTTCGATGTGCTCGACGATGTCGTGCGCCAGCCAAGCGCGCAGGGTGTGCTCAGCGTCCGCGTTCATCGCACCGACGACCTGCCGGCGGTGATTGGGCACCTCGAGCGTCGTGCCCGCGAGGTCAGGCGCGAGGTGATCGTGGTCTCCAGCTCCGGGGTGGAGAGCAGCTTCAGGGACGCTGCGCAGCGCCTTGGGCTGAGGGCGATTCCGCACGACGCCGTTGAAGCTGCACAGGTCATCGCCGAGGAGGCCTCGCGCCGTGGCGCGCTATTGGCGGTGCCGCTGCTCGCAGCGCCGGGCTCCACGCAGATCTGTGACTGGGACCTCAAGGTGGCGGCAGCACTTTCCAGCGAGGAAATTCGCGCGCTGGTCGTGTTGATCTCCCCTCGAGAGTTCGAGGTGAGCCCAGAGCTCGAGGCGCTGAGTTTCGCCGTGGGCCCGCAGCTCAACGCCGAGGAGGCTCGTCGCTGGTGGGAGGCGTTCAGCGAGAGCGCCCGGGAGACTGCCGCCGGAGCCGGGCTCGCCAGTATGGAGGTCTGGGCTCGTCGGGGGCTGGCCAATCCGCTGCTCCGCGGGCTCGAAGCCGCACCACGTGGTCGGGAGCAGCTGTCAGACGTCGCGTGCCAGTTGCTCCGCCGCGTGCATCTGGCGCAGCGGGCGTGGCCTGAGCGCCAGCTAGCCCAGCTGGGGGGCGAAGAAGCACTGGCTGAGTTGCTTGCTGATGGAGCGGTCGAGCTGCGAGACGGCTTGCTGTGTGCGCTCGACAGGGCGGGTTCTCCCGCGGAAACAGAAGACAGCCTGCGGGTCGCTGAGGCGTTGCAGCAGGTGTTCCCCAAGGATGCTTGGGCCTTCGTGCGTGCCGCCGAGCTCCTCGCGGCAGTCAGGCTTGGGGATCGAGCCGAAGGTGCCATGCGTCGCGCCTTGCGTCTCGCCGCGGACGCGTCGAGCCGGGGAGTGCTGTGGGAGCGCTGGCGCGCCGCGCTTGCTGGCTTCGACGAGTCCCAGCGAGCCGACCTGGGCATCAGCGGGGCCGAGCTCGCGCTGGAGCTCGGGGACGTGGACGTCGCACTCAATTGGGCCGAGCGAGCCTCCGGTGTGCGCCCGCGCCCGGAATCAGCGTTGGTGCTGGGCCGCGCGGCGTTGGCGCGAGGAGATCTGGTCAGCGCTGAGGCTGCCCTGATTCGCGCTCGTGAGCTCGCCTCGAGCCCGGAGCTCAAGGAGGCGGCCCTGGCTGAGCTGGCGGAAGTCGCCTACGCCGCTGGAGACATCGAACGGGCTCGGAGCTTCGCGGTGGAGGTGATCGAGTCCTCGCGGGCATCTGTGCGTCTCTCCGCACGGAACCTGCTGGGCAAGCTGCTCCTGGCCAAGGCAGACTGGGCAGCTGCGGACGCTCACTTCGCCGCCGATGCGTGTGAAGCCGCCTTCTGTGGCGAGCGAGTGGCTGAGTTGCGCAAGACTTTTGAGCAGACGACAACAGAGGCTGCCAAGCTCAAGGTCGAGCTGGAGAAGGCCGAGGAGATCATGAGCGCGGCACAGAATCTTGTCG
>JAUILJ010000640.1 GCA_030433055.1 Polyangia bacterium | reverse complement strand
GATGCCGGGTAGGCGCGTCTTGATTGCCTTGGGATGAAACCCCCATAGCTTCAGCTCCTCGTCGCCTCGCAGCTGCGCGAGGCGCTGGTCGAGCGGCGCAACGTTGAAGTAGTCGAAGTCAAAATCCCTAGGGAAATGCGGCCAGCGGGAGCCGAGCCAGGCCTCGTCGAACGTACCAAGCAGCTGACTTCGCGGCTCCCTGAGAGGATGCAGGGGGCCAAACGTTTCGCTCGCCCGCGCTCGGGAACACCGGGCTGGACCCAGCTCGAAACCGCGATCGGTCGTGTGGCTCGTGCGAGGAGGTTCGCTGAGCGTGACGTCTACCAGGCGCTTGTGGGGGGCGAAATCCCCCCCGTATATGAGATCCGCTTCCGGGTCATCGCCTTCGAAGACCTCTCCGCGGAGCCAGTCGGACTCTTGCTCGGGCACGGAGCTGCGCGCTGACTCTGGGTCGAACGCGAGGGTCAGCTTGACCACTGCCACCAGGCAGTCAACCAGGCCGACGCGATCCGCGGCGCTGCGCCTCCGGGCCGGCGCGAAATCGGCGGCGAGCTGAGTCGATATCAGCCCAGGCGGCAACTTCGCGGTGAAGGTCGTGCCAGTCAAACTGGGGGAGCTGACCAAGGGCACGCGCTCAGGGGGGCGTCTCTCAAGCTGGAGCATGTTGTGTCCGGGAGTAAAATTGCCGCGCGGATTAGCTATGGGGCGACGATGACCACACTCTGGCTGGGAACGACCTGCATGCCGTTCGGGGCGTTGGGGTTCGCTCCGTTGTGCCCCGTCGTGCAGCTCAGGTAGGCGGCTCCCTTGCCTTCGACCAGCACCTTGGAGCTGCCCTTCTTGAACGTGATCTTCTGGGCGAAACCGCCGGACACGACGCCGCCCCCGACGCCGGCCTCGTCACCCATCGAGGTGGGGATCTCCGACTGCTCGACGACGGCGGCCTTGTTTCGAATCAGCACCTTCTTGGATGTCTTGCTGGCGCTCGCCACCTGGCCCATGTTGGGGAACGGCATGGGGATCGGCGGAGCCGGTGGCGCTGGTACTTTGCACGTGTCGGGCATGGCGAAGCACATGCCATTTTCCACACTGGACATTGGAAACATGGGTCCTCCTTCGTTCTTGCGTCATCCGCTCGGCTAGTGTCCTGTCTCCGTAGTTCGCTGCAAAATTCGCTCACCCCCAGGGGGCGTGGGCGAGCGAGTTTTGCGCCTTCGCGCGTCTATTGAGACGAGGAAACCCTGCATCGACTTGTTCAGCGAGTCACAGATTCGCCTCACTAACCGAGGAGCACACGCTTGCCGTCGACGCGGGTTTCCTCGCGGCTACGGAGAGTGGCTCTGTTGGCAAGCAGGCTCAGCGTGTTGCGGGCGACGCTACGGATCGTCTCTGCGCGAGTCTCGTAGACGCGCTCCACACGGCGGTAGACGTCTGTGCTGCGCTCGACGATTCGCTGAGCCTGGAGGCGCCAGCTCGTGGTCTCCACGGTCGCGTGGTCGGCTTCAAGCTCGAAGCCTTTGCAGTGCTGACGTATCGTCGGCGCGTCCAGCTCCAGCGCCTTCGCGCTGCGCAGCTTCAGCTCCCCAGAAGTGGCGAGGGTCAGATCTCCGGTCGAGTGCAGGACGAGCGCCCCGGTCCTCATGTCGAAGCGCGCCATGAGGTGACCCTCGGCGGAGATCAACTCCAGCTCGTCTTCCAGAGCCACGGCTCGCGCTCCGCCAGCGAAGGTCAGGTGCTGGTGACTCAGGCTCTCATGGATCAGCGTGGTCGCCCGGTTGCCGTCGGGAGGAATAGGCTTGGCCGAGGTCATCGCTGAAAGTCCTCCGCCGCAGCGCGCTTGGGGTCGGTGACCCGCGCGAGTTCGGCTTGTGCGCCTCTGAGGCTGGCTCGTCCCATTCGAGTCCGGTGAAAGTTCGCGTAGTGCAGATGTGCGAATCCGAGGTCGCAGTGTTCGAGCGTCGCGTGGGAGAAGTCCGCGTAGCCAAGCGCGGTGTGCAACAGCACCGCACTGCTGAGATCGGCCTGCGTGAAGCGAGCGTGCTGGAGTTGAGCGCCATTGAAACGAGCACCCACCGCGCGACCATCGACGAAGCTGGCCTGGTTCAGCACGGCGTGACTCAGGTCGCTGTGGTTGAGGTTGGCACCTTTGAAGTCCGCTCGCTCTGCCGTGGCGCGTGTCAGGTAAGCGCCCTCCATAATTGCCGCGCAGAAAGAAGCCTGGGTCAGGTTAGCTTCGTCGAGTCGTGCTCTGGAGAGGTCGGCCCCGTTGAAACTCGACAGTCGGAGATCCACACCGCGGAGATCCACCTCGGACAGCTGGGCGCCATCGAAGAGGCACTGCACGAACGCGGTCTGGGGGTCGACCAAGGTGCTGCGGAAGTCAGCTTCGGTGAAATCTGCGAGAGCGAAGCGAGTGCTTCGGAAGTCGGCGTCGCCGACGAGTCGGGAAGCGACAGCCGCGGTGCTGAGATCCGCGTCGGCGAGTTTGGTTCCGGTGAGGTCGACGTTGCGAAGCTGCGCGCCGCTCCACTTACTGCCCTGGAAGTCCACATGGGCCAAGCAGGCTTCGTTCAGCGTTGCCTCACTCAGGTCCGCGGCGAGCACCCGGCAATCCATCAGGTTGGCGCCGGAGAGGGTCGCGCCACGCAGGTTCGCTTGGGAGAGATTGCACACGTGGAGGATGCCGTCGCTCAGATGTGCACCGCTGAGGTCCGCCCCGCGTAGATCACACGCGACGAAGTGGCAGCGGGTCAGATCGACCCCCTTCAGGTCGATGTCACGAAGGTCCAGCCCGTAGGCGACGGAGCCGAACGCCGCGTCGGTCGTTGCGTGCTCCTGCAGATGCTCTCGGTTTTGAATTATGGGCATAAGGACACTCCAGTCAGCTCGTTGTGTTGCCACGTTGATATGTGCCCACATCGGTCCGTGAGGCAACCGATGCACCCGAGCTTTAACCCGGATTAATCCCGCTGAAATACTGCCGGATCTTTAACTCGGATTAATCCGAAGAGCACCAGCGCCAGTCGTACCTTGAGCGGGCCCCAGGCTCCGTCGTCCGCGTCGTTGCCTTGGTCGAGACGGTTCTTCACACGTTCAGGAGGTCATGATGAACAACACCCAAGCTGAAGCCTTGGAGGAGCTACGTCGGGGAGTCGACGTCCGGGTCGCGGAGCTAGCAGCCGAGGCGACCAAGGACGTAGAGGAAGCGCCCAGTGATGTCGCTGCGCCCACACCGCCGGAGCCCGATACAGAACGAGGCCTGGGGGTCGACTGGAGCACCGAACCCCCGCCAGCCTATGCCAACGGTCTCCAGCTGGCGTGCTCTGATCAGGACTTCGCCTTGCTCTTCACCGAGCTCACTCGCTTCCCTGGACGTCTTGCCCCGGGGAATCAAAAGGGGCAGGAGCGCGCGCGCGTGGCTGCTTCCCTGCGTGTTCACCCCGACGTCTTCTTTCAGATGCTGTGCTTGATGGCATCAAGCTGGAATCAGTGCGTCTCCGAGACAGCGGATCCTCGCCTGCGTCAGCCGAAGTTCAAGCTTCTGGATGCCGGAGAGCTTCAGCTGCGCGGGCTCTCAGAGAAGCAGCGGGGCGACGCGTAATGGCTATCTTTGGTAGCGTGCCGGCTCATTCCGCGTTCGTCGGCGGGGAGCAAACGACCGTGACGATTGGCATCGAGCTGGACGGCCCGGTGACGCTGGAGCTCCGTGGTCCTCAAGCCGGCGCCTACTCATTCTCGACAGGGCCCGAGCTGACTGAGGGCGACACGACCGTGACGCTCGCGTTTCGTCCTCAGGCGGCAGGCGAGAGTCGAGCGGAGCTCGGTATCGTAGGAGCTCCAGAGCAGGTGGAGTTGGTGGGCCGAGGAGATTCCCCGATCGTGTTCAGTCAGCACCGGCTCGACTTTTCAGCGGTCCTGGTCGGTGAGCAGGAGCTGAAGGGGTTCTTGGTCGAGAATCACGCTTCCCAGGCGTTGGAGCTGACGCTCGCCGGTGATGCAGAGTTCTCTCTCGGCCAGACGACGATCGAAGGTGCGGGAGTGCCGGTCTTCGTCCCGATTGCTTTCAAGCCTACCGCCAAGCAGGGGTTCGTCGCGCAGGTTGCCGCGCGGATAAACGCTTTCGAGGAGGTTCTGGAGCTCTCCGGGGAGGGCATCGACACCTTGGACGATGGCGTCATCGAGGAAGAGTTTGCTGGCGCCGATGGGAGCACTGGTGCCGGGAGCGCCACTCGGTTCTCAGCCTTCGTGCCCACGTACGCGTCGCGCTTGAATATGGGCGCACCGAGTCCTGTGGACGCTGGAGCGAATCGCATCAGGATCGACGGCATCGGGCTGACGACGGAGCGGAAGATCTTGCTTCGAAGCGTGGGACCTCAAGAGGCCGATCCTCCAGCAGAGGGGAACCTCGAAGACACGCAAGCCGCGCTGATGGCGACGGGGCGGGCGTTCGTTCAGTCGAACAAGAGCGACGTCGTGATCGCGGCCCATCGGGACGCGATCACGGCAGCGGGCAGGAACGCCTACGTCCTCGGTGACGCGGGTGTGCTGATCGCGACGACTGCCGAGGACACCGTGGCCAAGGACGGGGACGACTTTCCCAAGCTCAAGCTGGACTCGGACGGCGCTCCTTCGACGCTGGGTGGAGCCCAGATCGCGACGCGCGTATTCACCCTCCTGGACGCCTTTGTCGCTCTGGTGCAGCTGGGCAGGGCGACGGTCAGCTTCGCCGGCTTGGAGAACAAGTGGACCTCCGCAGGTGCGCAGCTCGCGGCGGTTGGCGCCGGAGCGCTGTTCGGCTCGGTGATCTCGACGCTGGGCGCTACCAAGAAGGCCCAACCGGCGGTAACGATCTACGGCCACGCGGGACTGCTGATGGGCACTCCGGGCTTCGGAGGACTGTACTGCACGTCGGGTCTGGCCATCGCCAGTCTCTTTCCCCTGATCGCGGGGGTCGACGCGGAGATGTTCGGGGTCTCCTCCGCTCGAGTGACCGGACACCGAGCGGGAATTGGCTCCAACATGGAGACCGCGGTCACCTCCCACGCCAAGGTCGTCATCAAGGCGGATGGGGTGGGGCCGGCGCCCATTGGTTCCTGGGCGACCAAGGCAGGGGAGCTTCTGGGGATCACGGAAGGCGAGGTCGAGATCGAGGCCAAGACGCAGGTGAAGGCCGAGGTCACCGGCGGCTATTCCTTGACGATGACTGCAGGCAACCTGCGCATGCAGGTCCCGCCGCCTGCTGGTCCGGTTC
>JAUILJ010000639.1 GCA_030433055.1 Polyangia bacterium | reverse complement strand
GCCCATACTCAGGTCGCTGCCCCGCAACTGTTTGCCCCGTGGAAACATCTATGATGTCCACACCGTGCGCCTTGAGGAGCTGGCCCATCGCCACTACGTCCTCCGGAGTGATACCTCCGGGGTACCAGTCGCAGGCCGAGATGCGCACACTGAGGGGTCGCTCCTTCGGCCACACCGCGCGCACCGCGTCGAGCACCTCCAGGGGGTAGCGCATCCGCCCCTCGACGCTGCCTCCATACTCATCGTCGCGTCGGTTCAGTAGCGGGGAGACGAAGCTCGCCAGCAGATAGCCGTGAGCCATGTGCACTTCGAGCAAGTCGAAGTCGGCTTCCAGTGCACGACGCGCGGCCGCGACGTAGTCATCGAGCGTGCGTTCCATCTCCGCCCGGGTCATCGCGTGGGGCGTTTGACTCCGGTCATCGTACGGGATCGCAGAGGCCGCCAGGAGTGGCCACGCGCCGCGCTCCAGAGGCCGCTCACCCAGCCACGGCATGTCCGTCGCGCCTTTGGGGCCAGCGTGCCCCAGCTGGATACCGAGCTTGGCGCTGGAGTTGGCCCGCGCAAACTCCACGATTCGCTTCCACGCGGCAGTGTGCTCCGCCGTATACAGACCGGCGCAACCTGGTGAGATGCGAGCCTCGCGGCTGACCGCGGTCATCTCGCACATGATCAACCCCGCACCACCGATCGCGCGGCTACCGATATGGACCAAGTGCCAGTCACCGATCAGGCCGTCGTCCGCGGAGTACTGGCACATTGGAGAGACGCCCACGCGATTGGGCAGCACCAACTCCCGGAGCTTCAGCGGCGTGAACATAGGCGGCACGTCCGGTGCTACCGCTGGGACACCCGCTTGGCGCGCTGCTTGAGATGCGACCCAGCGATCGACGCGCCCGGTCAGCTCAGGATCCCGAAGGCGGAGGTTCGCGTGGTTCACGCGCAGACTCCGAGTGAGCAGGCTGAAGGCAAACTGTAGCGGCTCGAGCTCCATGTAGCGCTCGGTGTTCTCGAACCACTCGAGGCTCACTTGCGCTGAGCGCTGGATGCTCGCGACGGCGGATTTGCGGGTGCCCTCGAACGCCGCGAGCGCTTCCGAGATTTTTTCCGCACGGTTTGATTCAGCGACACCGGCAAAACAGCGAGGGACGAGCGCCTGGTGGAGATCGATCGCGTCTTCGAGCGCCAGCTTGGTACCCGAGCCGATCGAAAAGTGCGCCGTGTGCAACGCGTCCCCCAGCAGCACGACGTGGGCGCCAGGCTGTCCACCTCGTGTCAGCCTGGTCCACCACTTGCCGTTCTTCACCGTGGCGAAGTGACGCCACACGCTCTTGTTTCCTACCAGGCGGTGGCCCTTCAGCTCCTCAGCGAACAGGCGCTCCATGTAGGCGATGGTTTGCTCCTCCGTCACATCGTCGAAGCCTGCTGCCTTCCAAGCCTCCTCGGTACACTCCACGATGAAGGTCGAGCTGTCCTCCGCGTAGCGATAGGCGTGGACACGGAACAAGCCGTGTTCGTTGCGCTTGAAGTAGAAGGTGAACGCGCCGAAGGGGAACGTCGTCCCCAGCCAGACGAAGCGGTTGGGCCGGTCATCCACGTCGGGCGCGAAGTCGCTCGCGAGCTTGGTGCGAATTTGGCTGTTGATACCGTCGGCGGCGATCACCAAATCCGCGTCGTAGAACTGCTGGACATCGTCCACGTCGTGCTCGAACACCAGCTCGACTCCCAGCTCCTCGGCGCGGTCCTGGAGGATACTCAGCAGGCGCTTGCGGCTCATCCCAGCGAAGCCATGGCCCACCGAGGTTATGACTTCCCCACGGTAATGAATATCGATGTCGTCCCAGTGCGCGAAGCTCTGGGTGATCGCTGCCTGACTGGGCTCATCCGCCTCCCGCAGGTTGTCCATCGTGCGATCGGAGAACACGACGCCAAACCCGAAGGTGTCGTCGGCCCGGTTGCGCTCGTAGACACGCACCCGCGCTTCAGGGTGGGACTGCTTGAGCAGCGCGGCGAAATAGAGCCCAGCGGGGCCACCTCCAACACAAACGACGTCCACCAGAACCTCCAGCACCGGTTCTAGTCAGCGCTCACCCGAACTGCAATGAATGGCATGGTTGGCCGACAAGATCTGCACTATGCCGCGTGCTCGTGAAGCGCTGCAACGACATCTGATTCTTCTGCTGAGCGTGTTGGCCATCTGCAGGGCAGGTGCTCTCAAGGTCCCAGCACCTGACTCACGAACCGGGGCAGCGCGACCGGGGCAACGGGGCGACCAGCGCTCCTCTCCCCCCGATCCATCCTCCAACATCCCACCGGCGCCGCGGACGCCAGAACCATCGAAGCGCGCACCACAGACCGAGAATGAAGTACAATAGCCGCACGGTAATTACAGTGGCGGCAGCAAACCAATATCCAGAGAGCAACTCTCGCCGATACCCGATCCTGAGGTGGGTGAGTTTTCTGGCGTTCCTGAATGCAGGCTGCAGCAGCGCTTCACAGCCCCCAGAGCCCGCGGCGCCCCAGGCAGCGCGCGCCCGCTCAGTGGAGGCCAGTGCCGTGCCGCCATCATCGGCCTCTTCAGCGCCTGCAGCGAAGCCAACTGCGGTCTCATCGGGAACACCCGCACCAGACACGGCAGCCCCAGCAGAACCGAGCGAAGGGTCCGAGAAGCCAAGTTCTGCTTCTTCGCGGGTCACGCCTGGGTCCGCGCACCGAACGTGCGCAGGGGAACTCCAGCTCTTCGAAGGGGTGTATCGGCACCAGCTGGAAGTCAGCACCATCTCGTTTCAGGGCCACCGCGACGTCTGGCTGACTGGCACGGCTGATGTCATGGGGCGCCTGCGGACCTACCCGTTCATGGCGCGGGTCAAGGTCCGTGGGCGGCTCTCCAAGCCCGGTCGCTACGGACACCTGAACCGTAGGCGCTATGAACTCTACGTCTGCGAGCTGGTGGACCCGACCGACGAAGCCACGACCGATCGCGCTCAATAACCGAGCGGCAATTCAGCCGCGCTACTCGGCGGAGGTGAGGTATTTCTTGGTCAGCAGCTTGAGCACGATCTCGCCAGTCTCGAGATCCGACAAGCCACTCTGATCCATCACCGCGCCTAGGTCCGGCGAGTTGAGCGCGAGCTGCAGCACATCGAGCTCTTTGGCCTGCAGATCGCTCAGTTGCGGCTCCAAGGGCACCGACAGCATGAGCGGGACTTCGCTCGCAGGCAGCTTTTCCCGCAGCACACCGAACTCATCCTGCTGACGGAACGCCTCCATCAAGATCTCCTGCACCGGGAGATCGAGTGGGTTGTCGAAGTTGCGATCCTCCGGTGGGTCCAGCTGGAACAGACCGCGTTGCCACGTAAGCATGCGGTAGATCGCCTTCAGGCCCGGGAGATCGGGGCTCGAGTCGATGCTCGCGAAGTGCACGATGCCCTGCTTGAGGTGAATGCGCCCCGCGTTGTGCTCGGTGCTGACCACCAGCACACCGCTCTTGCGCGAGGTGCCAAAGAGCTGAAGCAAGTCCGGTAGCGGTACCTCTTCGATCGCCCCGCTCATGCGCGGGCCTTCATCGCCCCCCGCCATGGTGCGATTGCGACCGGCGCTCGCCATGCCTCCGGGCGGGACCCGAATGCCAGCCTGCGAGCCCGTGGTGGACACCACCTTCAAGATGCTGGTGCCAATCAGCACGCGGTCGCCTTCCTTCAGGCTCGCCTGCTCGATCTTCTCGCCGTTGACGAAGGTGCCGTTGGTCGACCCCAAGTCCTGGATGGTGATCTCGGTGCCACGCACGGTGATGCGTGCGTGCTTCCGCGAGACCATTTCCTCGACGAGCACCATCTCCAGATCACTGGAGCGTCCGATGTAGATCTCGCGGTCACTCTCCAGGGGGAACTCCCCCCCCTGGTACTTGCCAGAGATGAAACGGAGGGCGAGCCCCCCTCCTCCTGACGGAGACTGCGAGCCGCTAGAACTGGGCGCGATTCTGTCGGCCATTGCCATGCTGGAGCTCAGCCCCACACCCGCCCCAAGACGCGTGTACGAGGATCAAAAGGATAGGCATTCAGGATAGATAGGGTCAAGCGCTCACGCGTCGCAAAGCTCGCTCTGCGCCCTGCCCTCCAGGGGGCTCGGCCCGCAGCGCTGGGTTTGTAAGTCCGGTCGGCTCCCCGCATACAGGACTCTAGCCTCCACTGAGCGTACCGCGTCGAGACAGAACGCCACTCTGACTCCCCTCGCGATTCCCCTCGCCTTCGAATCGGCAGGCGTTCTCGGTACGTCCCAGGAGTTCGGGTTGGGGGTGAGATACATCAGTAAGTCAGCTCTCGGGCACCAGATCGTCCACGCTCCCGAGCCGGTCGCGACGGCCATCCGGGCTGCCGAGAGCGACACGGCGGCCCGGGCTCTCACTGGGCGGCCCAAGTCGCGCGCTCGAGTCCTCGGCGGTGCGGGGCGGCGGGACCAGACTGACCGAGTCCTTGCCGGTGGCCGGCAGCGTGATGGTAAAGCGGGCGCCGCTCTCATCCGAGGCCGCACTCAGCGTGCCCCCCATCTCTTGAACCAGTCGCTGACTGATCGCCAAGCCCAAGCCCGTACCCTTGTCCTTCGTCGTGAAGAACGGCAGGAAGAGCTTGTCCATGAGTTTCGGCACGATCCCCGGACCGTTGTCGACCACGACTAGCTCCACCCAGCCCACGTCCTGCTCGCTGGCCTCTCCGAGCACACGATTGTCCCGCGCTGGCCGCGTCGCGAGCTCCACACGCTCCGCACCGGCCTGGACGGCGTTCTTCACCAGGTTGATCAACACCTGACGCAAGTGCTCCGCGTCCGCGCGGACCAACGGCAGGTGCTCGTCCAGGTTCCCGACCAAGTCGCAGCTGTCGGGGGTGTCAGAGCGAAGCAGCTGGAGCGTCCGCAGGACGACCGAGTTGATATCCGTCGTACCGAGGTTCGACTTGGAAGGGCGTGCGTAATCGAGCACTGAACCAACTACGCGATCCAGGCGCTCGACTTCCTCGAGGATGATGCCGAGGAACTCCGCATCGACCGCCGACTGCTCTCCTGCCACGGGTTCATTCAGTAGCTGGGCCGCTCCCTTGATGGCTCCGAGGGGATTCTTGATCTCGTGCGCGAGTCCTGCGGCCATCTGACCGAGAGCTGCGAGCCGGTCTCGCTCCTGCAGCCGTTGGTAAACTCGAGAGTTCTCGATCACGACTCCCATCTGGACGGTCAGCGACTCCAGGAGCACGACCTCGTCAGG
>JAUILJ010000638.1 GCA_030433055.1 Polyangia bacterium | reverse complement strand
CACCGCTGCCACCATTGCCTCCGAAGCCGCTGCTGCCACCGTTGCCCCCAAAACCACCACTGCCGCCGCTGCCGCCGCTCCCGCCGTTCGAGCTGCCACCGTTGCCACCCGTCGTGGTCGTGCCACCACTCCCACCATCGGCGGTCGGTGGCTCAGGCTGGGGGTTGAGGCTGCACTCCGCGGTGAGCAACGCGACGCAGGCGATCCAAGCAAGCAAGCGCATTCGGGTACCCTGGAGGTCCATTAGCACACGCGTACGTCTGCAGGATGCAGTCCATACCCTCGGACGCCAAACCAGCGCTCAGGTACCTGCCCGCGGCTCAACCTGGCACACTTCGCGACATTGCGGACGCCCTCAGGATCAGGACCTGGGCGCGTGAGTCAGAGAGCAAGCTCCCCGTCTCTGCCTCCATCTGACTCCCCAGCGTCCCCGCCATCGCTCGGCACCCCGGCGTCCATGGGCTCACCACCATCTGCTGCATCGGTTCCCTCACCCCCATCCATGAAGGCGCTGGGATCCGCATCTCCGGCGTCTGGCGACTCCTTGCCAGCGTCGAAGCCGTAGCTACTTCCGCCGCTGCCCAGGGCACCCGACCCGCCATTTGCGGCCCCGCCGCTGCCAGGAGGCGAGGCAGAACCCCCGGCGCTGTCATCATGCATCCCGACGCCACCGCCACGACCGCCCGAGCTGGAGATCTCATCGACTGGCGGCTCGGGCTGGGGGTTCAGCCCGCATGCAACGCACACGACCGCCACCAGCGACAGGCATGTCAGCCGGTCCCAGCGCAACAGCGTGGTCGTGCGTAAGCTCATCCTATCTCCCCACAAGGCAACTTTCGCGCCGCCTCAGCGCGCAGCCCGCATGCCAAGCGTAGCAGCTCACCAGCGCTTGAGGCGACGGGCTTCGGCGAGCAACTCGAGCGCCGGTTCGATATCGCCCCGCGCAAGGCTCTCGCGAACCGTCGCTAGCTCGTGCTCCAGCTCGCCCAGGGCGCTGGCGACCTCCGTGGCGTTGCGGCTGAGCACGCCGCTCCACATCGCCTCCGGCCCGCCCCCCACGCGAGTTGCGTCGGTAAACCCAGGCCCGGCAAAGCGCCGCCGTTCGCGGCCCGCGAGCTTCACCATCGCGCTCGCAACCAACTGGTTGGCGTGGCTCGTCAGCGCTACACCGCGATCATGGGCCGCCGGCTCGACGATCGTGGGTTGAGCGCCGAGGCACAGCGCCAGCTGTCGCACGGTCTCCACGCTCTCCAAGTCCGTTGTTTCCGTGGGGCATAAGAACCAGGTGCGACCCCGGAACAGCTCCGAGCTAGCGTACTCGAACCCTCCGCGTTCCTTGCCTGCCATGGGGTGACCACCGCAGAAGCGCGAGAGCTCCAGATCGGCAGCCCGCCCACAAATGGTGAGCTTGGCCGAGCCGCAGTCGGTAACGCACGCTGATTCACGAAACCACTCGAGCTGTCCTTCGATCACGGGCAGAGGCGTGGCCAGGACGACGAGCTTCGCTGCTTTCGCGGCATCGGCCAGCGCGCTCGGCTCAGCGACGAAGGTTCGACTGAACAGCTTCGGTTCATCGACCGCCGCAAGCCCCACGGGCAAGTCAGCACCCCAGATCTCGGTGACTCCCGCGTTGCGCAGTCCCAGCGCGATCGAGCCTCCGATCAGGCCCATCCCCACCACCAGCACCGGCTCCGCGGCCTTGGGGAAGGACCCGTCGGTCATTTCCGCACGGCCTCACCGATGGCGCGCAACCTGCCAGCCAGCTCCACGGCGTCTTCCCAGTGCAGCGTCGCCGGCTGGGAGGGCAAGGCGTCCGCCGCGCCGACCCAAACTCGCAGCACCACACCATCGGCCCCCGCGCCGATCGCGGCACACGCTACCGCTGCGCAGTAGCGCGCACGCTGGGCGATGGTGGGAACGTCGACCACGATCGGCAGGTGCGTGCGCAGCTTCGCTCGGGCGATGGCCGCGACCTCGAGGGTGCGAGCACCATTCGGATACTCGCCACCCGCTTCGAGCAGGACCACGGTGCTGTTGCGCGCGAGCTCTCGCTCGGCTGCCCCGATCCACTTGTTCGCGCCCCAGCTGGGTTCTCGGGCGACGAACGTGATCGGCCACTTTGGAGACTGGGGATTCGGGTGGAGCGTGACCCAGCTGAGTGCTCCCAGCGACTCCGGCACGGTGCGCGCGCGACTCACCGCCGCGTCGAAAGGCCGCCCCGCGGCCAGCGCATAGGGCAAGCTCAGCGGCGGCTGGTCCGCTTCGGCCTCGGGGAACCCGATGGGCTCGATGGCGATCCAGGGGCGCTCACCTCCTATGCTACCGAAGTCACCATCGACGACGGTCTGGCGCTGGCGAAACCGCCTCGAGGACAAGCGATAGGGCTCGCTGACTCGCACCACCTCCGCGACCGCATCAATCTCTCGAACCACCGCGACGTCTGCCTCGGTGACGTCCCCAACCACACCCAGGATGGTGCGGGTCTGGCCGCTGGAGCGGTGTACGTCGAAGTTGTTCTGAACGAGGTACGCGATCACGGCCTCGATGGCGGACTCAGGAGCATCCGACTCCATCACGACGATCATGGGACCGAGCAGACTATCAGAACTCTGAAAGTTGGGTGGGGATCCGCGCGCCGGCGCTCCAACATCAGCCGGGGTCGAGCCTTTGGGTCGCGGGAGCAGGGAACTCGTATTTTCCCGACTTGGGTCAGGATGACGCCTTTCGGGCAAACCGCTTCCCACCGCTGGCTCGTATGGAAGGCCACCAGGCCCCGGCGCAGTCCGCTAGTTCTTGGCGCTGGGCGATGGGGATTGTAGGTTTTCCCGACGTGCGCTCGCTCACTACCTGGTGAACCTGAGCCGCACGGCCCTTGCAGGAGCCTTCGTGAGCCAAGCGGATCAGAACCCTCCCGACCCACTCATCGACACGCTGATCGCCGGTCGCTACCGGGTGGTCAAGCGCCTGGGAGAGGGCGGCATGGGCGAGGTCTACCTGGCCATGCACGAAGCGATCGAGAAGAAGGTCGCGCTCAAGGTGCTGCGCACGGAGTACTCGGCGAAGGCGGACATCGTCACCCGCTTCCAGCAAGAGGCCATCAGCGCTTCGCGCATCAAGCATCCAAACGTGCTGGAGATCTTCGACTTCGGCCAGCTGGACAACGGTGCCTTCTACCTGGCCATGGAGTTCCTCGAGGGCCAGGACCTCGCAGACGAGCTCCAGCGAGTCATCGTGCTTCCCCCCCATGACGGGATCCGCATCGCATTGCAGATCTGTCGCGCGCTGTCGGCGGCTCACGGCAAGGGCGTGGTCCACCGCGACATGAAGCCGGAGAACGTGTTCCTCCAGCGGGTCGCTGATGGCGAAGAAATCGTCAAAATCGTCGACTTTGGTATCGCGCAGCTGCGCACGAACGAGGAAGCGGAGAAGCAGCAACCCACCCGGCGCCGACTGACCAAGACCGGCATGATCTTCGGCACCCCGGAGTACATGTCGCCGGAGCAGGCGGCAGGAAAGAAGGCCGACCAGCGGGTCGACATCTACGCCACGGGCATCATCCTCTACGAGATGTTCACCGGCGCGGTGCCTTTCACCGGGGAAACGTTCATGGCGGTCCTCGCGGCGCACCTGAACGATGACCCGCCGCCCATGCGCATGATCGCGCCGGACCTGAAGATCTCCGCGGAGCTCGAAGCGGTCATCATGCGGGCGCTCGCCAAGAAGCCCGACGAGCGCTTCCAGACCATGAGCGAGATGGCGCAGGCGCTGATGGCCACCCCCGAGGGGCTGGGCGCTGGCCCCGTCACGCGCCAGCTCATGGCCTCGGATCCGCAGCTATCCATGCCCGGCGGCCACGGGTACAACCCGAACCAGGCAGTCGGCGCGGTCACCGGTCACCAGTTCGCCACGCCAGGGCCCCAGACGTCCGCTCAGTTCAGCCCCGGGCAGCCAGGCGCCAATCCCCTCGCGCACGATCCGAGCCGAGCATCCGTCAATCCTCCGACCGCCGTGTCTCCAGGCCAAGTCCCTCAGGGCCACATCCCACCGATGCCTCAGCCGGCGCAGCACGCAGCTGGGCCAGCCCAGGCGATCACCATCGGCAACGTCGGGGACGCCAACGAGGCGGACCGCATTTCGCGCGCCCACACCTACCTCGAGGCCACCGGCCCGACGCGTCCCCCCGAGGAAAAGAAGTCCAAGCTGGGCCTGGCCATTGGGTTGATGGTCGTGCTGCTCGGAGGCGTTGGGGCCGCCGTGTTCGTGGTGCGGGCGCAGGGGGGCACCGACTCGCCCGCGGCGGAGCCCACGAACACCGTGGCGGAGCTTCCAGCGCCGCCGAGCGCGCCAGCCCCCGAGGTGAGCGCCAGCGCACCACCACCGGAACCGGCGCAACCGGAGAAGTTCACGCTGAAGATCACCACGGAGCCCGAGGGCGCGGTGGTGAAGAAGGGCGACTTCCAGGTCTGCCCGAAGACGCCGTGCGATATCCTCGCGGAACCGAATGAGCAGCTGGAGCTCAGCGCCAAGAAGGGCGCGATGAAGGGCAGCGAGAAGGTGCTCGCTCAGAAGGATGGGCAGAGCGTCGTGATCAAGCTCAAGGCCCCAGCCGTGCAGCGCCCTCCCACTGCCCCGCGCATGTGTGAGGTCGAGGTGGACGGCTTGAAGATCCTGCGGCCCTGCCGCTAGCCCTGCGCTGCCTGCGCCAAAGCCCCCCGGACCCGAGAGTGCCGCGAGAGCGAGCGCAGCAACGCGAGAGCCGCCCAGTCGCGCCCGAAGGCGAGAGCTGGGCGGCGGTTCAAACCGCGCGCCGCAAGACCGACTAGTTGGCCGTTGGGTAGCAACAACCGGTCACGCAGAACTCTCCGAAGGGGCACTCCGCCTGCCCGGGCTGACCGCACTGCTGGTGTCCCGTGGGGCACTCCTGCCCGGTGCACTCTGGGGGTAGGTTGGGCTTGCCCAGGCAGATCTCGCAGTTCTCACAGGTGTTCAGGCATGCAGCGACCTGATGGCATGGGCGGCACTTGGTGGGATCGTCCAGCGTGTCGACGGTGCAGCTGCCGTCCCCGTGGTTGTCCTCGGATCCGAGGTAGACGGTGGTGCCGGCACCGGGGATCGCGCAGCAGCCGAAGCAGTCGCAGCCGTTGGGCGTCAGCGGACCGCAGTATCCGCTGCACGTGGTGGACTGAGTCGCGTCAGCCTCGATGCACGACAGCTGGGTGCCCGGGATACCCGCGTTGGGATCGTACTCGCAC
>JAUILJ010000637.1 GCA_030433055.1 Polyangia bacterium | reverse complement strand
GAGGCGATGGTGATCAGCGCCTCGGGACGGTGGCCTGCCTTCAGCGACTCTCGCAGCGCGTCTCTCAGGACCGCGTGAGCTGGATTGAGCCCGTTGTCCGACGTGGGAGGCTCCTCACTGGAGTTTGGGTCCGGCGGCCGCATCACGCTGAGCAACGTCACCCGGCCGTAGCGCGGTGGGGCGAGGGCGCCGGCCATCGCCACCAGCATTGGCGCGCTCTTTGGGTTCGCCAGTGGCACCAACACCAGCGGGCTGCGCCCGCGGAGCTTGGCCAACGCCGGATCATGCGCTTCAGCCAGAGCATCGAACGTTTCCGCGCGGCCAGAGAACAGCGCCATGTAGAGCAGCACCCCGAGGGCAAGCCACAAGACGGCGACAGCGCCGGCGGCAGGCACTGCGATGCCTTGGAACAGAGCCATTCCGGCGCACGCCAGCCCGCCCACGATGGGTAGAACGGGGAACCACGGGCTGCGAAAGGGCTTCTCGGCGTTGAGCAGCTCCGCGGTCGCCATCGGTGATGACGGCGGCAGCATGCTCATGCGCTGCTCCGTGCGCTTGCGCGCGAGGATGCTCATCCAGTGCGCCAAGGCGAACACGATCAGGAAGATCAAGCTTGCCGCGGCTCCAGCCGACGCGAGGTCCGGCACGATCAGCACGATGGCGATCAGCGTCAGCGCGCTGGTGTAGATCGCCATCACCGGCGTGCGCCGGGTCTCGTGGAGCTGCCCGATGACCTTGGGTAGCGTGCGGTCGTTGGCCATCGAGAGCGCGACGCGGGAAGCGGCCAGGAGGTTCGCGCCAAGCGCCGACAGGGTCGAGAGGACCGCGGCGATGATCACCAGCCAGTAGCCCGTCACGCCCATGAAGTTCCGTGCGGCGTTCGCCATCACGGTCTCTGGATTCGCCGTGCTCATGGCGACGATATCCGAGCCTTCGTCGGCGCCGACGGTAGCCGCGAGGAACAGCAGCGGCAGATAGATGACCAGGGCGACCCCCAGTGAGATCAGCATCGCGCGGGGGATCACCTTGGCCGGAGACTTCACCTCCCCGGCGATCGCCGCGATCAAATCGAAGCCCTGGAGCGCGATCAGCGTGAAACCCAGCGCCTGTAGCAGACCCGAGAATCCGCCGGAGAAGAACGGCGTCATCCCGCGTTTGATGGTTCCGTGGGGACTCGTGCCGAGCGCCCAACAACCCGCCAGGATCAAGACGGTGAACACCGCGACTTTGCCCCAGGTCGCGAAGTCTCCGCCGCCGCCCGACTTTCGGATCAGCGAAAGCGTGTAGACCACGGTGGGGCCGAGCGCCAGGGCCACGCTCATGCTGCGGCCAGCCAGCCACTCCGGTGGCGTCCCGAACAACGCCCAGATGTGCTGCAGCAGCACCACCGCGTAGGAGGCGAAGCCCAACGCGTACAGCACACCCGCGACGATGTACGCGAACCAGAGCACCCAGCCGACGGCGAACGCCGCGCGCACGTTGAGCACCTTCTTGGCGAAGGTGTAGGCGCCACCAGATTCTGGAAACGCCGTGCTCATCTCCGCGAAGCTCATCGCGGTGATCACCGCGATCACGCCGTTGAGCGCGAAGGCCAGCACCGCGGCGGGCCCCGTTGCGCGAAACGCGACGCCTGCCAACACCAGGATGCCACCGCCAACGATGGCGCCGATCCCCACCGCGGTGGCGCCCAACAGTCCAATGCTGCGCTCGGGGGACGCCGAGTTGCCCACTGGCGAGTCGCTCATGCGGGCACCACGCTAGTCAGCCTCTTTGCCTGGCGCCAGCCCTGCTCAGTTGAGCCGGGCGAGGCGGAAGTATTGTGTGCGTCGATGTCCGCAGCTGCGGCAGCGTACCCGCGCAACCCGCAGTCGCTCGCCTGCGTGCTCCTCCACGGCGTGCTCATCGACCTCCATCGGGCCCTCGCAGCGTGGACACGGGGTTCGCCCGGCGTGAGCCTCCACCACACTCGGAGCCGCGACCTCGATGGGGTTCTCCGGGGTGCCGCCCGGCTCCAGACGCTCCAATCGGCGCACCTCGAGATCGAGGCGTTTTGGTGCCTGTTGGCTCTCCACGACCGCGACCGCGCGCCGCCCGATGCGGGCAAGCTCGCGCAGAAGTAGCCCGAGCGCCACCGCCAGCGCCGCAAGAATCAGCCAGATCACGCCCCGACTTAGCGTCCCGGCGCGCCTTCGGCAAACTCGACTCGAGTGCACGTCGGGTTACGCCGTGTGACGTCACATCACGCTCGATCACGCTCCCGCCGACTCAAAAAGTCGCGAAGAACGCCCCTCGGAGGCCTGGCACGGCGGCTGCAGACGAACTCCTCACTGGCTGGGAGTGAGCTGTCTGATGAAACGCTGGGCTTGGATTCTGGGTTGGGGGTTAGGGCTACAGGCCCTCGTCGGCTGTTCGCCTGCCTACGTCGCACAGACGGCGCAGCGCAACCCGACCTGCGAAGATCAGTGCATCCTGGCTGGGGGTGAAGACCTCTCCATGTGCCTGCGAGCGTGCGGTGGGGGCGACTTCACCGATCGCCTGGGCTGCCAGGCAGACGATCATCGTCAGGTGTGTGGCGCGCCTCCGTTCGAGCGCGAGGAGAGCGCCAGCGACTCGTTCATCCTGGGAGTGATCGGCACGGTTGCGGAGATCGCCCAGACCGCGAGCGACATCAACGACATCGCTTCTGGGGGAGATGACGCCTCTGACGCGGAAGCTGAAGGCGCCAGCGACCTGGATCAACCCGCAGTCGAGCCTGCTGGGCCCGCCCCCGAAGAGCGCTACGACGCACCCAAGCGTGAACCCAAGCGCGACCGAGACCGCGAGCCCGCAAAGCCCAGCAAGTCGCGGAAACCCGCCGAGCCCAGCAAGGGCTGAGTGTTTCCCCCAGGCTATTGCCGACCAGGCTGCCGAGCACGCGTCCGCTCACCGGATCCAGTCTCCCCACGCTAACCTGTTGGGCGTGAAAGCGACCAAAGCCGAAGAAAAGGACCGCCGCTACGAACGCTGGTTGAGCCTGCTCGCGGAGCCACTCAAGGACCGTGGCTGGAGCGTCTCGACGTTCTATGAAGACGCGGCTCGCGGCAATCTCCTCACGCTCTCCGCTCGAGACGAAGCTGGGCTCGTCGAGCTGCATGTTCATCGCAGCACGAAGGGACCGACAGCCACCGGCAAGGTCGCGCCCCAAGACGAGCGTCAGCGCAACCTAGCGGCGACCGTGCTCCTGCTCGCCGAGACTCAGGCCGCCAGCGCCGAGTTTTCCAAGGCGATCGCTGGCCTGCATCGACGGCTGCCGCGTCACCACAATGCCAAGCGGAAATTCGTTCATCGCGTGGAGGACATGGCGGCGCACCTCGCCGAGACCTACGACCTGAGGCAAGCGCAGTTCCCGAAGGACGACTTCGGGAAGTATCAGACCTGGCTGTCAGACGCCTCCCCGATGGTGGGGCTGCAGGCGGCCTTCAGGCAGCGAGCCAAGGAGCGCGAGGAGCCAGACGCCTGGTGGGATCCAAGCCAGTGGTTCGAGTCGGACCAGAAGAAGTTGGCGCGGGTCGCGCGGCGCTTCCCGACCCGCTTTGGCGCCGCTGTGAGCGCAAAGGGCAGGCGCCGCGCCGCGATCTATCGAAATGGGGCGTTCGCGCTGGGTGGCGTGGCGCTGGCAGGCGTAGCACTCGAACAGCTGGCGCACGATTCAGCGGGCCTCGAACGTATCCGTGAGGATGTGGTCGGCCCCGTGAACGCCAATCTGGACATCTCCCCGGAAGACGCGCTGGACGTCGCCGAGTTTGCCTATGACTTCGGCGAGATCGCTGGAGAGGTGGCGGGTTCGGGGGCCGGGGACTGCGGTGGTGTCGACATCCCGGACTGCGGTGGCATCGATCTACCGGATTGCGGTGGTATCGATCTACCGGACTGCGGTGGCATCGACGTCCCTGACTGTGGCGGGTGCGACTTTGGCTGATTCGAAGTTCCCTTCCCCCATGCTCTGGTTGCTGCGCGTGGGCGTGCTCGGATACCGCCGCTGGGCCTCGGGGCGCGGGCCCTTGCGCCGGGTACGCTGCACGTTCGAGCAGACGGAGAGCTGCTCCGCGTTTGGACTCCGGATCAGTCGGGACGCCCCCAACGCCACAATCGCCGTACGCCTGATTCGGCGACGGCTGCGAGCCTGTGGTGATGCCTGTGTGCACCTCGACTCGGCTCGGTCAGGGGCCACGCTCTACTGGGGCCCGCTGTACGATCGACTGCATGCGCCGGCCACCGCGTCGCTCCTGGCGTGGGAACTGCCCGACACTCAGGCAGCAGTGGCTCGGGTCGAGTCAGTCGTGCGCGAACCCAGCGCCGTGCGGCTGGCACCTCGCGCCCTGGTGGAGCAACTCGGCGCACCCCGCGTGCTGCTGAGAGGGGGGAGCGGTGATCAGAGTCGCGCCCGCCGCCTCTACATTACCGCAGGGAGTTGGGCGCTCGTCGTGTTCACGCTGATCTGGTTCGCGAGCTTCATCGGCTGGCTCTGGCCTCTCGCCGCACTTGCGTGCGCGCTGGGTGCCCGGGCCACCTGGCGCGCCTGGTATCGCCTGGACGCCTGGCGAGAGCGGCGCGCGGAGCTCATCGCTAGCGCGGACTTCGAGCACTTCGGCTAGGGCGACTCGTGCGAGGTGCCGCGAAACGGTTACTGGGACTTGTCCTGCTTCCAGGGGAACGCTGTCGTGCTGCAGGGCCCCGTGAACTTGGGGATAGCGCCATCCATGCCGTCCTCGTTCGCCGCTTGAACGAACGTCTCGAAGGCCAGATCGCTCTCGGCGAAGCCAAGCACTTCGCACATCTCCTGGTCGCCGAACCCCCAGTGCACGGTCTCGTCCCTGGGATTGTCGAACTCACACCCGAACCGGAGTCCAGTCGCGCCAGTGACGTCGATGGGTGGGCGGTACTGCCTGCCGCGCGCCTCGCCGTTGAAGCCGTGGATGTCGATGATGCTCTCACCGTCCCGATCTCCCCCGAGCAGCTCAAAGAAGAAGCGGCTCCCCAGCGCATGGGTGTGAGGTAGCGCGTAGTAGATCTTCATGTTGAAGGGCGTGCCCCCCACACTCTGGAAGCTCTCGCTGAAATCGCACTCTCCAGTGAACCGACTCGTGGACCGTGGAGGGATGTCGAGCTCTTCGTAGGACAGGTGGAACGGTGTCAGCACCGTCTTCACCTCTTCCTTGGGGATCTCGTAGAAGGCGATGGTAATGTCACCAGTCACCGGCTTGGCGTTGACGTTCAGGATGT
>JAUILJ010000636.1 GCA_030433055.1 Polyangia bacterium | reverse complement strand
AAGGCTCCCGCCCCGATCTGGCGTATCGCGCTCGAGGCGGTGGCAGTGATTCTGTTTTATGACTTCTTCTATTATTTCTTGCACCGCTACCCGTTTCACGAGTGGAAGGTGCTGAAGAAGGTCCACGCCATCCACCACCGTGGAAAGTACCCGACCGCGCTCGACAGCCTGTACTTGCACCCTGTGGAGTCGATCCTGGGGGTGGTCGTCTTCAACCTGAGTGTGCTGGCGTTCGCGCTGATCGGCGGCATCAGCGTCTGGTCTTTCGCAGTGGTGTTCCTGCTCTACACCCAGCTCAACATCGTCGTGCACTGGGGGATCAAGCTGAAGACGTTCCCGCTCAACCTGCTCACCTACATGTCCGTGAAGCACGACCGGCACCACAAGAGCATGCGCGAGGGGAACTACGCTTCGATCACGCCGTTGCCGGATCTGTTGTTCGGCACGATGGCGAAGTAGCTCGCGCGGGTCGGCGCTCGAGGCTCCGCCTTCATTCTCTCAGGCCGAGCTCTCGAGAATCTCGGTGAGGGAGGGACTTGCGCAGCCGCGCGCACGTCTCGACATCGTGGTCTTCGTCTTGTCCTGGCGGACCGACGACCAGCTCGGCGACGCGCGGATCACTCAAGCTCTGGCCGAGGTAGCGCAGCCGGGTTCGGCTCTTCACGGTTTGAGACGGCGTGCCCGAGGCCCCCACGACGCCGCAGCCGATCGGAGGGCAGTCCTGCAGCACCATGATGTTCTCCTGAGTGTCGAAGGCACCACGAGCGACGAACTCGAGCGCGCCGGCGCGCACGGGGAACTCTGGATCCGCGAACAGTTCCGTCCAGTCTCGCTGCACCGTGCTGCGCTTGCCGTTGGCGTTGCCGGAGAGGATCCAGAGCAGGCCAGGTAGGCCGTCGCCGTCCCAGTCTTCGGTGCCTGCGGGTGCGGCGCCGGGGTGCTCGGGGTCGCTCTCCTCGGGCAACGGCAGCATGTCGCTCAGCGCTGGTTTCGTGCGGAAATCAGCGGGCAAGAACGAACTGTCCAGACCTCGAACACTGTACCAGCGCTCGGCGCTGACATCGCACTCGTCGCCCGCCTGGCGGCTGATGCCGCTCCGAGCCCCCTGGGTGGGGTGATTGAAGCGCGCGTTTTCGTACAGCAGGGCGCGCGTCGAGTCATCCGAGAGGTTGACGTCGGCGCTGCCACTCACGATGACGCCGCAGAACAGGCCATCCTTCACCGTGAAGGTGTCGCCGCTCTGGGTGTATTCCTCGAGGTAATAGGTCGTGGACGTTTGCAGCGCGTTCACCACGTTGTCTACCGGGAAGTCGAACTGCTGGATGGCCCACCAGCCTGTCATGTCGCAGTCCTGCGTGACGCGCGAGCCCGAGCGACACGCGCTGTCGCAGCCCGGGTCAGTGTCTGAGTCGCACTGTTCGTCCCCTACGACCAGTCCGTCGCCGCACACCGAGCTGCACGCGTTGTCCGGGCAGACCCAGCCGGGTTGCACCTGGCAGTCGATGCAGCCTTCGCTCTCGGTGTCGCAAGTCTCTTCACCGCTGACCTCTGCGTCGCCGCAGACCGCGGCACCAGGCGCGGGCAGGATGGTGTCCTCCGCGCACGCGGGCAACAGCAGCGCCGCCGCCGTGCAGGCCCTGACGGCCCGGCGCGCCAACGTAGCGTGGCTGTTCCCCCTCACCCCCTTCAAACCTGCCTCCGCTTCTAGTTTGCTTCGACCTGACCCGTCTCTTCCAGATGTTTGCAGGTCAGCTCGATGCCCTGGGCGACGCTGACTCGGGGCTCATACCCCAGCTCCCGTCGGGCCTTTTCTATGCTGAAATAGTGGTGGGTGCACATGTAGCGGATCGCGAAGCGAGAGAGGCCGTCCTCGGCGTTCAGCTTGCCGCCGCGCAGTGTCTCGATGCCTTCGCGGATGGCCGCGATGCCGTAGACCAGCTGATGGGGCACCTTGAAGCGTACCGGGGGCAGGTCGAGGCGAGCGATCACTTGGTGCACGAACCCCCAGAACGGCATCGGCTCGCCATTCGTGATGAAGTACGCGCTGCCGGCAGCCGCGGCGTCGGGTGCGAGCTTCTCTTCGGCGAGGAGCACTGCGTCAGCGAGGTTCGTGACGTAGGTGTAGTCCGAGAGCCAGGTGCCTCGGCCCACCTGGACCCGGAGCCGCCCAGCCCTGGAGTGAGCGAGCAGTGCCGGGAGGAAACGTGTGTCCCCGGGGCCAAAAACGACGTGAGGACGCAAGGCGCAGGTGGCGACGCCGTGCTTGCCGTTGGCAGCCAGCACGAGCTTCTCTGCTGCGATCTTCGCGTCGGCGTAGGGCGCTTGGGAGATCGACGAGTAGGGCAGGGCTTCATCGCCGTTCTCGATGTCTTTGCCCTCGTAGACGACGGACCCCGAGCTGATGTAGATGAGCTTTCGGATCTGATGGTGCTGACAGGCCTCGAGCACGTGGCGCGTGCCATCCAGGTTCACCGCCCACACCAGGTCTTCCAGGTTGTGCTTGGTGTGTACTACCGATGCGTTGTGCACGACCGCGTCGACTCCCTCCAGGCCGGCCTCGACCTGCCTGGGATCGGTGATGTCCACCTTGCGGTACTCGACTCCTGGTAGCTCGGGATCGGCTGCGATATCCAGCACGCGCACCCGGTCTCCGCGTTCGACGAAGCCACGCACGATGTGGCGCCCGATGAAGCCGAGCCCACCGGTCACGGCGATACTGCGCGTCATACGGTAGCTCCCTCGCCTGCGCGGCTGGCGACCCGGGCCGCTACGGAGCACGACTCGAGTCGCTCGAGCTCCGCTCGGAATCGATCCGCTGGACACAGCAGGCGCAGCAGCTGGCGCTGCAGCGTGCCGATGACGCGGTCGATGCTCTCCTTCATGCCGTGGTCGACCCACAGCGCGAGCTGCACCTGCTGAAGCGCGAGGGCGCCGCGAGCCAGCAGCTCTGGTTCCTCGTCCACGATGCTGCCCTCCTTGCGGCCGCGCTTGAGCGACCGGATCATCATGCGCAGCCCGGCGGCCCACGCCTCCTGCTGTTCTTCACAGCGCAAGCCCTCGGCGCTCGACCAAACGATGCGGTCCTGGAGGTGCATTCGCAGGTAGCTCACATGTTCCATGTGGAAACGTGCGTGGAGCCCGTGGGCCAACAGCAGCTGGTCCGTCGGTGAGGCGTCCCCCGCGTCCCGCAGGGCCTGAGTGATCTCCGCCATCAACTCGTCGAGCCGTCGCTTGTGCACCGCGCGATACAGGTCCCACTTGCCGGGGAACGTGGCGTACAGCTTGGCCAGGCTCACGCCCGCGGCGGCCGCGATGGTCTGCACCTTGGCGCTGTCGTAGCCGTCGCTGGCGAAGGCTGCTTCTGCCCCATCCAGGATGGCCTCGAGGATCAGGGCTTTCTGGGCGTCTTTCAGCCGGGATCGGGGATCGGTGGAGGTTGACACAGAGGCCCAGAATCGTAATCCTTCGACTCAGAATGTCAATTCTAGTTGAAGAAGTGGCAGTTTCAGAGCAGCGCATCGAGTGCCGCTCTCCGAGCACCCGAGAGCACCTGGGCAGCGTGGCGGTGACGGGCGCCGCGGAGGTACCGCGCGCGGTAGAGCGCGCGAAGCTGGCGCAGCTAGCGTGGCGTCAGACGTCCTTCAAACAGCGACGTCAGGTCCTCGCCAGCGTGCTCTCGCGCGTGCTGGAGGATAGCGACCGCATCTGCGCGTGCGTGACGCGTGACACAGGGAAGACGCGAGAGAACGCCCTGACTGGCGAAGTCTGGACGGTCGCAGCCAAGCTGCGCTGGATGCTGGATCAAGGCGAGCGTCACCTGCGCCCCGAGCGAGTTTCCACCGGGTTTTTGCTGCACAAGCAGGCGCGGCTCGAGTTTCACCCGCTGGGTGTCCTTGGAGCCATCATCCCCTGGAACTACCCGTTCCAAAACATGGCGAACCCGATCATCCCGGGGCTGTTCGCGGGCAACGCGGTGGTCGTCAAGCCGAGCGAGTGGGTGGCCTGGTCCAGCGCGGAGCTGATCGGGATCTTTCGCGATGCGCTGGCGGAGCACGGTCACGACCCAGACCTCGTGCAGCTGGTCCAGGGCTACGCAGAGACTGGCCGAGCGCTGATCGGCGCCGGCATCGATGGCCTGACCTTCATCGGTTCCGGGAGGAACGGTCGTCACGTGCTCGCGGAGGCAGCGAAGCACGTCGTCCCCGTCATCCTCGAGCTAGGAGGCAAGGATCCGGTGATCGTGTGTGACGACGCTGACCTCGACTGCGCCGTCGCGGGGATCCTGGGTGGAAGCTTGATCAACGCCGGGCAGAACTGCGTCGCGGCGGAGCGCATCATCGTGCACGAGGGGGTCTACGACGAAGTGGTCACCCGGCTCCGGGGGGAAGTGAACTCGCTCCGGCAAGGGCCGTCGGGGCTCGATCGCGTGGTCGATGTCGGCGCGATGATCACGCCGCTTCAGCTCGGCATCGTCGAGGGGCTCGTGGCAAGGGCGGTGGAACAAGGCGCACGTCTGGTTTGCGGGGGAGAGAGCGCGCTGGGCGACCAGGGCGACTTCTACAAGCCCACGGTGCTCGCTGACATGACGCGAGACATGGAGATCATGCAGGAGGAGGTGTTCGGACCGGTGCTGCTGGTGGCCAAGGCCAAAGACGACCGCGCCGCGATCGAGCTCGCGAACTCCACGGCGTTCGGACTCGGGGCGAGTGTCTTCTCCAGGGACGCGCGGCGAGCGAGGGAGATCGCGCGGCGCATCGACTCCGGTATGGTGGGTATCAACGACTTTGGTGGCCTCACCTACATGGCTCAGTCGCTGACCTTCGGGGGAGTCAAGGAGTCCGGCTTTGGACGCATGAACGGGCGAGAAGGCCTCAGAGCCTGCTGCAACATCAAGTCAGTGATTGAAGACCGGTTCCCCTTCTCGGTTCCAGCGAAGGTGTTTCCAGTCAAGCCCCAGGACTACGCCGTGACCAAGGCGAGCTTGATGTTGCTCTACGGAAACAACTGGGCGCAACGCCTGCGAGCAGTGCGTGAGCTGACGCGCGCGCTGAGGAGCTGAGCGTGGACGTCTACGACTACATCGTGGTGGGAGCAGGCTCCGCGGGGAGCATCGTCGCCGGCGAGCTCGTGCGAGCCGGCAAGTCGGTCTTGCTGCTCGAAGCGGGGCCGCCGGATGACGCACCCGAGATCGACATGCCCGAGGCCTGGCCGACCCTTATGGGGACCGAGCGGGACTGGGCCTTCGCCAGCACACCGCAACATGGCC
>JAUILJ010000635.1 GCA_030433055.1 Polyangia bacterium | reverse complement strand
CGTCCATGAACATGGCAACGAACTCGGGATCATTGGCGAAGTGCGAGTGCAGCCGCTTGATGGCGACCGTGCGCGCAAAGCCAACGGGGCCCATCAGCCGCCCCACGTGGACCGTCGCCATCCCTCCCGAGGCGATCTGGTCGTGGAGTGCGTACCGCCCAACCGTCTGCCTCGTAGCCGACGACATGTAGGCGCGAGTATCGCACGCCGACCGAGTCAGGCCAATCGCAGGCGTTTTTGCGCGGTAATCCCTGGCGCTCTGTTACGCTAGCCAGGGTGAAGCGAGCGTTTTGCATGATGTTGTTCGGTGCGGGGAGCTGCGCGCTGGTGCTCACCGCCTGCGGGGAGACCACCGATCATCCCATTGTCAGCAACGGCGGCAGCGCGGGCTTCGCTGGCGACGCGGGCAGCGGAGGCAGCACCAACGGAGGCAGCACCAATGGAGGCAGCGCCAACGGAGGCAGCAGCAGCGCGGGCTGGCCCAACGGGGGCAGCAGCAGCGGCGGCGCGGCGAGCGGTGGGACGACGAACGGCGGAGCGACGGCTGGAGGCAGCGGTGGAGCAGCGGGTAGCGCGGCGGGTGGCGCTGGGGCCAGCGGTGGCAGCGGTGGAACGCCACCGGTGGTGTGGAAGCTCCATCGCTTCAGCCTGACCACCAACACCTGGCAGACGTTCCCCCTCGATCAGATCTGGACAGGTGCCGGGGCGCCGCCTCCCCGAGACGTCAGCGCCACGACGAACCTGGACGTGTTCTCGACGCCGATGCTCATCGTGTTCACCACGTCGGGCGAATACTATCTCCGGCGTGGTTCCGTGTGGAGTCATGCCTCGATCACCTCCAAGTTCAACCGCAACTCGAGCAGCATCGAGGCGGCTTACTCGACACCCTGGAACGCAAAGAGCGGCACCACGCCTTCCAAGGAAGACCTCACGCTCACGTCGTTCCCCAACGTGGGGATCTACAGCGTGGACTCCAACCTCAACATCACGGATTCCACCGTGCAGCCCCTCAAAGACGACGCCTCTCTCGCCGGCCCTCCTCAAGGCAGCGTCGCTCCCAAGTTCTATACGGTGGTCGCCAACGCCGATGATTATGTGAGCCCCGGGATCTGGCTCGAGATCTACGAGGTGCTGGAGAACGGCAACCTCTACCACACCGACAACTCATTTCAGTGGACCCGCTACGCGCCGGCGTCGACCTTCTCCATCTTCCAGCTGAGTGGCGCGCCAAACCCGAACTCGCTGACCGCCGCCTACTACGAAGTCGCCGGCAACGTCGTGAACTTCATCGGGCCCTGAGCCAGCAGCGCCGGGCGCGAAATACGCCCTGACTCGACTCGCCCCACCAGCTACTCGCCCCAGCCGGGCTCGCACACCGCCACAGCCTTCCCCTGCGCCTGGCTCGAGCTCCGGCTTCCCAACCCCAGCTGACCGTAGCTGTCGTCCCCCCAACAGTAGAGGCTCCCCTCGAGGTCGGCGGCACAGGTCGCGCCAGCGAGCGCCCTCACCCGATCATCTCACAAGTCGCGGCCCGAAACCGCACGGCACTGCTCGCTTTCCTTCACTACCCCCGCAATGCGCCCGGAGCGCTACAGCGCCACGACGGCAGCGTCTCAAGAAGACCGCACGGCACCGGCTGGGTCCACGGGAGGTGCGTGTTTGGCTTGCACATCCCAAGCGCACCTGACACCTTCCGCTGCCTTTCCCCCTTGCCCATTGGAGCCCGTCATGCGCACGCATTCTCTCGTTGCCCTCGGTCTGTTTCTCGCTGCTTGCAGCAGTGATGGCGGCTCCAACGAAACTGGAGGCAACGCTGGTAGCGGCGGGAGTAACGCCGCAGGCGCTGGAGGTGCCTCCGGCGGGGTTGGGGGTGAGGCGGGAAGCAGCGCGACGGGTGGCACCGGTGGGTCATCAGGTGCCGGCGCTGATGGTGGTGTCGGTGGCGCTGGCGGCAGCGTCGCTTGCATCCCCACGGATCATCCATCAGCAGGCAGCTGCACCGTGAGCGACGCCATCGCGATCTTCGTGAGTCCGGCTGGCAGCAACACCACCGGTGACGGGACACGAAACAAGCCCTTCGCCACCATCAACCGAGGAGCGGACGAAGCAGCCTCGAAGGGCAAGCGCGTGTACGTGTGCGCCGACGCCGGGGACTACAACGAGACCCTATCCGTCGGCCCCTCCAACAACGGCGTCGAGATCTACGGCGGCTTCCGCTGCAGTGACTGGAGCTGGGAAGCTTCCTACCACGCGCGGTTGGTAGCGAAGGGCCATCCGGCTGCGCGGATCGCAGGCGCCAGCGACATCACCCTCGATCACCTCGAGTTCCGTGGAACCGCCAACGAGGTCGCGGGGGAAAGCGCGTTTGGTGTCTGGATTCAAGACAGCAAGGGCGTGGAGATCCGCGATAGCCTGGCAAGCGCTGGCCGGGGCCAAGACGGGAGCGCGGGCGTCGCCGGGGTGAAGGGTGAGGATGGCCAGGTCGCTGGTAAGGAGCAAGAAGGCGTGGACCTCGCGGCGAGCACCAATCCAGGTCTAGGCGGCAGCTGGGCGGCCCCCTCGGCCTGCGGCAGCAAAGGCGGGGACGGCGGAACCGCGAACACCACGGCGACGGTTCCGGGAGGCAACGGAATACCGAACACCGATGTCACCCCAGCCATGCTGGACAACGGAGGTACCACCGGCAATGGAGCTGCTGGCTCCCCAGGCGACGCAGGGAACCACGGTTCCGCGAGCACGGCAGGCGTCTTGACCGACACCGGCTACACCCCGGGAGACGGACATGACGGCTCACCTGGGCACACCGGCCAAGGCGGCGGAGGCGGTGCCGGGCGAAAACGTCCATATCCAGGCATCGCGCTAAAGGGCGGCGGAGCCGGGGGCATGGGAGGCTGCGGCGGTGAAGCCGGCACCAAGGGCACGGGCGGTGGCGCAAGCATCGCCCTCGTGTCCTGGGACAGCGAACTCACACTGACACGAGTCCAGCTCGAGACCCTGGGCGGCGGAAACGGGGGTGCCGGAGGCAACGGCGGGCTCGGTGGCTTGGGCCAAGCGGGCGCCAACGGGAACTACTACCCCACACTGGAAGACGCAGACGGCGGCAAGGGCGGCGATGGCGGCAAGGCGGGGGCAGGCAGCGGCGGCTCCGGAGGGCTCTCCCTCGGCCTGGCGATTCACGGCAGCGTGCCCGTCCAGTCGGACGTCAGCATCACCCCGGGCGCCGGGGGCACCGCCGGACCCGGAGGCTACACCGGAGAGGCGACCGACAAGGCACCGGACGGTCAACCTGGCGAGTCCCTCGAGCGCTTGGTCTTGTAGCACGCGCTGCCGCAAGCGAGATCGGCCGCTCGGCAGGATCACAAAAGCGCACACCGACTCCGATTTCCGTGAACCGACGCCCACCGATCGTCACTTGCCAACGAGGGACGAGGTTGGTCCCTCGAACCACTTGGGAGAAAAGTTCATGTTTTCGCGTATTCGTCGTTCACAGCTCGGTTGGCAAGCTCTGGCACTGATTGGTTTTGCGTCTCTGGCAGGCTGCGCTGCGCACACGGGGGAAGACACGGCCTGCGTCGACGCAGGCTGCGATGAGGCGGTGGCCGACACCAGCGACGAGCTGGTGGTGTTCACGATGGGCAAGAAGCGCTGGCAGAAGACCGCGCCCTTCGCAGACCGGGCGGAGCTGCAGACGACGCTCTCGAACCTGGCAGCGTCCAACACGGCGATCGTCGACATGACGGCCGGCCCCGACGGCGCCTGGGTGATCCTCACGGCAACGGATACCTACTCCGGCGGCCCGTTGCCCGCTGGCATGGCGTTCTGGATGAGCTTCATCAAGAGCAAGGGTCACCAGCTCAAGGCCGTCGATATCAACTCCGACGGTGGCTATGTGATCATCGCAGACGGCATGTATCACGTCGGCGGTAGCGTGAACCAGGCCGCCAAGGACAAGATCGCGGAGTACTACAGCAAGGGTTGGAACATCCGCGATGTCGAGACCACGACCAGCGGCTACGTGATCCTCGGCGACGGCAACATCGTCTCCTACTCCAACACCGGCGAGCAGCTGATGAAGGTGCTGGCTGATCGCCTGAAGTCGAAGCGGCGCGTCGAGCAAGTCGAGATCGGCCTGGACGGAGGCTGGGTGGTGATCTCCGATCAGGAGGCCGCGGTCGCTCAGGCCTCTTCCACGCTGGCCGCGTCCTTGAAAAACGCCGCCAAGGCTCAAGCCCACATGTCCAAGCTGATGCTGGCGGAGAACGACGGCTTCGTCCTCTACAGCAACGGCACGGCGTTCGGGAACTCCAGCGTCGCCGCGGAGGCCATCGAGTACGGCTCGGGCGGTCAGAACATCTGGGAGCGCATGGACTTCTACAAGATCCCTGGAGTCAGCATCTCGGTGATCGAAGACAACAAGGTCACGTATTCCCGCGGATACGGCGTGCTGAAGCAAGGCGAAGAGCAACACGTCCTGGCCACCACGCCCTTCGACATGGCGTCGCTCTCCAAGTACATCGGCGCGCTCACGATGATGAAGCTCGATAGCGACGGCGCTTACAACTACGACGTCGACTGGTCGGTGGTGAACCAGCGCAAGGCCAACGGCAACGTCGACAAGTGGTACGACGCGGGCAAGGCCAACCCGGCGACCTATGGCTTCGCCAACGTGAACGTCTCGAACAGCCTCTCCACCGCTCACTTCATGCGCCACCAGACGGATTTCATCCAGAGCGGAGGTTCCCCCGGCTGGGCCCGCGGCGCGAAGACCCTGAGCGGTGAGACCTGGCAGTGGATGCTGGGCTGGGACTGCACCACGAGTCCGTGCGGATACAACCAGGGCAAGCGTGCGTGGAGCACGGGCGGCTCTGGACCGATCGCCTACGACTACGACAGCGTGAACTTCCTCATTCCCCAGGCCATCGCGGAGGATCTCACAGGGAAAGAAGCCTGGCAGGTGCTCGAGGACTTCTGGTTCGACCCGATGGGCCTCGACAACATCACCGGCTACACGTCGTCACGCCTGATGAACATTGGCAACGTCGCCTGGCAACACAGCAGCAGCGGTCCCCGGGGAACGCTCTCCGTCTACCCCTGGACGTTCGCCGGCGGGATCTACGCCGCGCCCATGGACTACGCCGAGCTGATGATCCTGGCGCTCAATCAGGGCAAAGACTCGAGCGGTGTCCAGCGCATCCCCGCCTCGGCCATCAACCGCATGCTCGAGGTGCAGAACGGCAACGTCGGCCTCGGCCTGTTTGGAGACGCCAG
>JAUILJ010000634.1 GCA_030433055.1 Polyangia bacterium | reverse complement strand
TCCAGCTCAACGATCAGGGAACTCAGGCGCTCGCCGAGGGCGATCGGGAGACCGCGAGCGCCCGCTTCGAAGTGGCGCTGGAGTACAACCCGCACTTCGTCGAAGCGCTCACCAACCTCGGGCTCGTCGAATTACAACGCGGAAACTTCACGCGGGCGCGCACCTTGCTCGCTCGCGCGAAGCGCCTCAATCCTGACGTCGCTCAACCTCACCATGGGCTCGGCGTGCTCGAGGAGCGTCGCGGACGCCCCGACCGCGCCTCCAGGCACTACCAGGAGGCGCTGGCGGTGGATCCGGGGTTCGCACCAGCGCGAGCGAACCTGGCACGCCTCTACTTCAACGCGGGCGAGTTCGAGCGAGCGCGGAGTCAGTTCAAGCGGCTTACCGAGGTCGATCCCAGCGAGGTGCTGGGCTTCACTGGCTTGTGCGAGAGCTTGCTCAGCCTGGGCCGCACCGCGGAAGCCGACACGGTGAGCCGGCGCGCGCTCGAACGTTTTGGGCCGGAACCGGAACTCTTGCTGCTAGAAGCCCGGCGTCGTCTGAGGTCCGGGGAGCCAGCTCAGGCCATCGAGCTGCTGCTTCCATTGACTACCGGCGAGGACGACTACGCGGCAGCGGCGCTCAGCTGGGTCGCCACCGCGGAGCTCGCCCGCCACCGACCCGCGTTCGCCGTCGGTGCCGCGAAGCGTGCCCTCGAGCTCGATCCCCAAGCTGCGGTCGCTATCTACTGCCTGGCCCTGGCGCTCCACCAGCTCGAGGATCCCAGCGCCAGGGTCTGGCTCGAGCGCGCCGAGGCGCTGGAGCCAGGTCGACCGCTGATCCGTGCGGCACTGGCTGAGGAAGCCGGTCGCTGACGCCCAGGCTCACTGCGGAACCGGCGGGATCACGAAGAGGACCTCGCGCGGGCTACCCACCACCAGCTCGTCGGTCTGGCCTTCGTTGGTCGCCAAGACGGTGAGGCGGGCGCTGGCGACCTGCACCTGCGCAGCCTGGGGCACGCTCGCGTTCGTCTTGGCCTTGATGCGGAAGCAGATCCGAGTTCCGGGAACGAGATCCTTGACGGTGTCGATCCTGCCGTCAGTGCCGGCCGTGATGCCGTAGTTGTCCGCCCACTTGTCTTCGAGGTTGGCCGCGGGCAGGAACTCGCAGAAGGTACCCGGCTCAGCCGGATCCTGGATGTTGCCCTGCGGATAAACTTCGATCGAGTCGACGAAGTCGGCGATCGCATCAATGGCGAGGTAGGGCGGGTTCGTGTCCGGCTTGGCGCGGAGCCGCACGCTGACCTCCAGACCGCTCAGCAGCGCCTTGACGCCGGATGCGATCGTGTTTGCCACCGTAGACCCATCCTTGTGGCTGGCGAAGATCAGTCGGCAAGTCGAGAAGCCGTTGACCATCGGGCCGTCGGGCGACACCGGGTTGGAGTAGACGTCGGTGGCGCACTGGCCGCCGCTGAAGGAGCTGGGCCGAACGTGCGACCCCGTCTGATCGACGAGGAACGCCATGTCCGGGTAAGGCCCTGCGTAGCGTTGAGTTCCGCCATCATTGAGCGCCACACCGATGAACTTGGCACCGCGGCTCTGCATCTGCGTCACCAGATCATCTGCGTTGGGCGCAGAGAACGAGTACTGATCGTGCAGTGTCGATTGAGCCGTCGAGCAGCAGCCCGAACGGCACGCCTGGTAGGGCGAGTCCGCACAGACCATACGGCGCCCATTGTGAGAGGCGGCGTCGCTGATCAGCACCAAGATCGGCAGCGCGTCGTTGCGGAACCCCAGCGCCCCATAGTCACCGGTTCCCGGCGTAAACGGAGCCTGATAACCGCCGCTGGGCCAGAACGTCGCCTCGTTCGCCAGCACCTTGTGCAGAGCAGGGATCAAGGCTTCGGGGCCGTCCTTGCCATCGTCGGTGGTGAGCGCATCGACCGCCGCCTGGGTCTTCGTGATGTCCGGCGTCATGAAGCCATCCGCGCTGACGTCGACGGCGGTGTTCGTGGACGCACCGTAAGGATCCAGAGGGAAATCTTGCGCAGCAGCGACGCCAAAGTGCGCCTCGGGCACCTCGGCTTTGATGGTCGAGATCAGGCTGTTGAGGTTGGCCCTGATGTTGGCGATCGCCGGCCCCATGCTGCCGGTAGCGTCCACCACGAAGGCGATATCGCCCTTGTTCAGGTTCGTCTTGAGTACGACGTCCTGCTGGGTCGGCTTCGGAGCCTCCTGATAGGGCATCACGAAGTAGTAGCGGCCGAGCGACTGCGGCGTCTCCGACGAGCGCGTGGGGTCGCTGCCCAGGGTGTTCTCGATCAGGTCGTTCGCGCCGTCACCATCCGTGTCGGCCTTGATGCGATCCGTCTCGCCCTGGTTGACGGTGCAGTCTCCATTCTTGTCCTCGAGCGAGTCGACGAGGCCATCGTTGTCCGAGTCGCGATCGTACGGATCTGCGTTGGCGTCGGAGTCCGTGTTCGCAGCGTCCTGGTCCAACTGGTGTCCGAACCCCGCCTCACACGCGTCGGGGACGAGATCACCATCGGAGTCCAGATCGCGGAAGTCTGGCTTGCCGTCCCCATCCGTGTCGTCGGTGCCTTCGAAGTCGTCGCGAATGCCGTCATCGTCGGCGTCGGGATCGTTGTGGTCATACGCGCCGTCCCCGTCGGTATCGACCGGCGGCTTGCCTCCGAGCTCGTCAATGTCCTTGACGAAGTCGCCGTCGTTGTCGTCGTCGTAGGCATCAGGTAGCCCGTCGCCATCGGCGTCGCCGGGCGGCTTGCTCTCGTCGTAGCTTGATCCATCGGGATAGAACTCATCCTTGTCCAGGATCCCGTTGTCATCGCTGTCGGTATCGATGTAGTTCGCCTTGCCGTCCCCGTCGGAGTCCGGTGCGTCACAGCCCGATGGATCCCCTTCGATCAGATCGGGGATCCCATCATCGTCACTGTCGAGGTCCAGGTAGTCCGGCGTCCCATCTCCGTCGCTGTCGCGATTGGAGTCCCTGCCCTCGAACTCATCGAGGATGTTGTCGCCGTCAGCATCGGGAGAGCACGTCGCGGTACCGCCCCCAGCGCCACCGGTCCCCCCCGCACCACCGGCGGAGCCTCCGGTACCTGCGTCGCCACCGCTGGCAGCGGCGCCCGCGGTACCGCCGCTCGCCCCCGCACCCGCGGCACCGCCGGTGCCCCCCGAGGCCCCCGATCCGCCGGAGGAGTTGGAGTCATCCGCTCCGCTGCCACAAGCAGCGACGGTGGTACCCAGTGCGACCAAGATCCAAGCAGAAGCGAAGCGCGCGTTCATCAAGCCTCCAGAATCGCTGCGCAACGCTCGGGGAAAACGCGCCCAAGAGCAGGTCACGCGCGACCAACCATTCTCTGTGGCGCGCGCTCAAGCGAGCAAACGCACCCATCTCACCAGCAACATCGCGGAATTCGCCCCCGCGCTTCGATTAACTTAACCGATTTGTGCGCCGGACTCCGCAGTTCACTCAAGATTCTCCAGGCCACCTTGGCCCTACCTCACCTCACCTCGTGAGCGCTTTCTAACTGCGCAGTGCGTTGGTCCTGACTAGTGTACGGCGCTCCCATGCAGCCCCTCGCCCCCTCCGCACGCGCCTTCGACCGCTTGATTGCGCGCCGCATTGGCCGGCTCGGGTGGGCGCGCTTCGCCACGTTTTCAAGCGCGCTCGTGAGCGTCACGACGTTGGTGATGATGGTGGTGGTGCGCAGCGGGTCCCGGGGGGATCTGGACAGCATCGCCGTACGTGCGCTGGGCTGGGCGTCTTGGTTGGTCGTGGTCCCAGCGACTCTAGCGGCCATCAGCTGCCTGTCTCGCCTGCGCATGGACTCGCGTTTGCCGCGCACGCTCCACTCGCTCGGCGTGGCCCACACGCGGCTCGAGCTCGCGGCGCTCTTCGCTGGCGTGCGCTTCGTGCTTTCCCGCTTGGCAATCCCCGGGCTCATCGCGTTCGTCTCGGCGTTGGTGTTAAGCCGCAACCTGAGTGAGGTTCCAGCGCGGGCGCTCCAGTTGCTCGCGGGCGCTGGGTACATCGCCTGCCTCGCGCTCGCCGCTGGCCTCGCCGGTGCGGGGGCGTCGCGCCTGGGCGAGCGCAACGGACGCTGGCTCCTGCTCCTGGTCGTGCTGGGGCCGATGATGCTCTCCGAGCGCTGGTTCAAGCTGGTCGACGTCCCGCGGGCCCTCGACGCGATGCTCGACGCCATCCTACGACTGGGAGGTGCGTAGTGCTCGCGCTGAACTCCCTCTGGTCCGGCCTGCTGCGGGGCGTGAGCGTAGAGTTTCCCGTAGGATATCATGTCGTCATCGGGCGCCCGGAAGATGGCCTCGAGGACCTCGCGGAGTGCCTCGCCGGCGTGCGCCAGAGCAAGCCGCGCAGTGTCGAGCTGAACGGAGTCGACCCTTTCCGCTCCGCGGGGGCTCGAGCGAGCATCGGGAGCGTGCTCCCCAATGAACCGGAGCTTCCGCGCGGCAACATAGAGCGCCTGCTCACCCAGCGTCTGCCGAAGCACAGCGATGCCAAGGCGAGAGAGCTGCTCGCGACCTGCAACTTGCTGGAGCGCAAGGCCCACGGCTTGAGCCCTGAGGAGCGGCGCAGCCTGGCGTTCTTGATGGCGACTTGCGTTCCGCGCAAGCTCATCGTGGCCTACGAGCCGTTTACGCATCTCCCTGGCCTACACACTCAGGCGGTGATGACGCGGTTGGCCCACCAGGCGGAACGCGGAGCGTGCGTGGTCGCGCTCACCAGCAACCCGGCTCACGCGCAGTACATCGAAGCTCGAGGCTGGCTACTGGATCGCGGGCGCCTGCTGGAACTCGACGGGGACTACGCCGTGCAGCTGGGCCCCCACCAACTACTCCTGGAGTGCGAGCAGAGTCGACGGCTGGCGCGGGCGCTGCTCGAGGTCGGGGGTCTGGGGGTGAGCTACACCGCTGAGCGGCCGAACCAACTGCTGGTCACCGGGCCAGCGGAACGAGCGAGCCTCGCGGCGATGCATGCGGCGACCGAGCTCGGCCTCGACATCACGCGGATCACTGCGCTCACGCCGACCGTGGACCAGCTGAGGGCCCGCGCCGCGGGCATGGCGCCCCTCCCCTTGTGCCGTTCGCTGCACCCTTGCGCGCGCGGATCGGAAACTCAATCCTTGATCCGCGCCGCGCGCGCCGCTTTCGGGGCCGACCGCGCCGCTTTGCGCCCTTCCCCGCACGCCTTCCTTGCCGTAAACGGCGCGCTAACTGTCACCTGACGCCCTGCAGCTGCCCCAGAGGAGGTTCG
>JAUILJ010000633.1 GCA_030433055.1 Polyangia bacterium | reverse complement strand
CCATCCGGCTCGCTGCGCACGTAGAGTTCGTGAAATTTCGCCTCGTCGAAGTGACTGTAGGAGCGACCGCTCGCGAGCGCCGGCCCGACGTCCCGGCCATCGGCGCGGCGGTAGTCGTAGTACGCCGTCAGACCATTCTGGTGGAGCACGTCGTAAACCGTGCGGCAGCCATGGCAGCAAAACTGGTGATCTTGCTCCGGCTCGATCAGCCCCGCTGGCACGACCAGGCCGCAGTGCGCGCAAAGTGTCGCTTCCGCAGGGCAAGACTGCGCGGCACCGACGAAAGGTCGAACGTCAGTCGTCATGGTGGCAACACGGTGCCTCGCCACCGGGAGCAGCCGCGCCCAGCTGAGCCTTCTGATCCATCTCGGCGGTCGCGTTGCGCACGACCTGATCGAGGCGCAGCCGCCCCAGGACCGACGCCGCTCCAATGATCACCAGCAGCGCGGCGGACAGCGCCGGGATGTGTCGGCGCAGGCGCTGACCCAGCCGCTGGACTCCAACGCCGAGGCCCAGCATCACCGGCAGCGTCCCCGACCAAAAGGCAACCATCACCAGCGCCCCCCAGGTCGGGGAGGCAGTACCCGCCGCTGCGACCGCGAAGGCGTACAACCAGCCGCAGGGCAAGAGAGTCGAGGACAGCCCGAGCACGAACGCACGCACGGTCGGCGGCTTGCTGCGTGCGGAGGCGGCCACCTGGCTGAGGCGCCGGCTCAGCCCCTGGGGCAAGCGCGCGAGGAGCTTCGACTTCGGCAGCCGAACGCCAGCCACGTTGAACAGCAGCACCGCCCCCCAGGCCAGCATCAGCAGCCCAGCGACGACCGCAGCCACACGCCCGAAGCCGAGCGCCGTGCTCGCGACGTCCGTCACCGAGCCGAGCAGGCCCGCGAACGCTCCGACAATGGAATACGTGAACAGGCACCCGAGGTTGTAGGCGATGTGAGCGAAGCTGCGTTGCCGCTCGGAAGTATCACCGCCCGCATAGAAGGCCACGAAGCCACCGCACATCCCCGCGCAATGCAGGCTGCCGAGCAGGCTGGCCGCGACTACCGAGAGTAAGACGTGGAGCACTTCGAAACCTCCGTCAGCGAGGGAGCGCCATGCCCAGTGTTGGGCCAGCTCCGGGTTTGCAGTCGACGCAGCCAATCGCGCTCAGGATGTCCTGGCGTTCGATGTGGGTGAAGCGCTGTTGGCCTCGAGTTACCTCGAAGCGAAACTCCCAGAGCCCACCGCGGCTCACCGGCATGCGGATCACGTAGTTGCCCCCCTCGCGCTGAAGCGGCTGCTTGAAGCGATGGTCGGACTTCGCGTTCGGAAACGCCACGACCTGTACGTCAGCATCGGAGATCAGCGCGCCCTGCTTGTCCTGCAGCATCACGTGCAAGTCCACTTGTCGCGCGCTCGTCGCGGCAGTCGTCGGCTTGACGTCCAGCTCGAGCTTCCAGCCGAGCTGCTGGTTCGTGCGCTCCTGTGCCATGTGAGCGTCCCAGTTGATGGCCTTCTTGTAGTAGTCCTCTTCGACGGCTGCGCCGCCGTCCTTGAGCGCGTTCGACACCAGGACGACCTGGGAAGCGATCACGAGGCCCAGCAGCGCCACGGGCATCAGCGGCCAGAGGTTGTGCTTGTTTTTCCCCGAGGATTCGTTCTCCGACTCGACGGTCGCGGACTCTTGCTCCTTCATGATTCGCCTCCCGGGCCCAGCAACTTGTAGGGGAGCGTGCGCTCGAAGCCCTTGCCGTCACTGACCTTGAACTCGACGTTGCGCTTGCCATCGTGGAACAAGCTCTGCGGTGCGACGACGAACACGGTCGTCTCTCGCCGCTCCCCGCTCTTCACGTCGAGCGGATTCTCCGGAGCGACCAGCGTCGCGCCGTCGGCGTCCAGTAGCTGGATGGTGTAGCTGCGGGCGTCGTTCCCGCGGTTCTGGACCTTGATCCGGATCTGGTTGCGCACTCCTGCTTGGTCGACGACGAACGGAGCGGACAAACCCCGCAGCACCGTAACGTCAGCTTCCGACGTGCGACCACCCGTGAATACCAGCAGGCCTACCAGCAGCGTCATCACCAATGGGTACGCGAACGCGCGAGGCCGCAGGAGCTTCTTCGCGCCACCAGCGAGGGTTCGCTCCGAGGCGTAGCGAATGAGCCCCTTGGGCCGATTCAGCTTCTCCATCACGGTATCGCAGGCGTCGACACACTGCGCGCACGCGATGCACTCCAGCTGCAAGCCGTTGCGAATGTCGATGCCGGTGGGGCAGGTAACGACGCACGCACCGCAGTCCACACAGTCTCCGGTGGTCTTGCCCTTCTTGCCGCGAGGCTCGCCACGCTTCTCGTCGTAGCCGACGATCAGCGAGTCCTTGTCGAGCATGACCGACTGAAAGCGGGCATAGGGGCAGGCGACGGTGCACATCTGCTCCCGGAAGTAGCCAAAGTCGATGAACACCAGCCCCGCCGTGACCGCCATCACCAGGAACCCCGTCGGGTGTTCCATCGGCCCCTGGGTCATCCAGTGACCCAGGCGCTGCACGCCGACGAAGTAGGCGAGGAAGACGTTCGCGACCAGCACGCTCAGCACACCGAAGATGACAAACTTCAAGGCTCGGCGTGTCCCACCACCCTGTTTGTCTAGCTTGAGCTGCCCGCTGCGACCGCCTTCGATCCACTGCTCGATCGGCCGAAACAACAGCTCCATGTACACCGTCTGGGGGCACGCGTAGCCACACCACACCCGTCCGAGCATGGCCGTGAGCCAGAACACGCCGACGAAGATCGAGAGCATCAAGAGCATCAGCAGCACCCCGTCGGTCGCGAGGAACGTGCGACCAAAGAGGAAGAACTGCCGAGCCGGTACGTCGAGCAGGACGACCGGGTGGCCGCCCACGTTGATGAAGGGCACCGCGACGAAGAGCACGATCAGCGCCCAGCCGATGATGGCGCGGCGAGTCCAGTAGCGGCCGGGGGAGCGGCGAGGACGAATCCAGCGCCGCGTCCCATCTTCGTTCAACGTGGGGAGGACTCTCCCCGGTGCACTTCCAGCCATAACTCAATTCCTTACGGAAGCTTACTGCGCTGAGGGCGCCGCGCCAGGAGCGGATCCCGAGGGCGCTGCCTGCGGCGCTGCCGCTTCCGACGCAGGTGCGGCGGACGCCGAGCCGGTTGGAGCCGCTGCACTCGGAGAGGGTTCGGCGGCGCCGCCTCCTCCTGCGAGCACAGCAGCCATGTCCACCTTCTCGCCCTCGGGCGCCTTGCCGGGCACGTTCGTGCCACGGATGCTGCCAACGTATGCCACGACCTTGCGCAGCTCGATCGGCGTCAGCTGGCGCCCCCAGGCCGGCATGCCCTTCGCGGCGACGCCCTCATCGACCGTCTTGTAGATGTCCATGAGCTTGCCACCACCGTGGATCCAGTGGTCATCGGTGAGGTTCGGCCCGATCAGCCCCTGCCCCTTGTCGGCGTGGCACTGTTCGCAGCGCGCTTTGAAGATGGCCTTGGTGTCCTCCATCATCGGCTTGTTGGCCATCAGCTTCGCGAGTCCCTCTTCGGACACGGCGTCGCCCATCGCCATCTTCGCCTCCGCCTCACGGGCTTCCTTCAGCTCGTCCACGTAGGCTTGAGCCACCGAGGTGCCCTTCGCGCCGATGTGAAAGTGGAAGAAGTACAGAAGCGCAAACCAGAAGCTGCCCCAGAACATCCAGACCCACCACTTGGGGAGCGGATTGTCGTACTCACGAATCCCGTCGTACTCGTGGTCCAGCAGCTCGTCGGTGACTCCGCCAGGAACTGAATTTTCGGAATCCCTGCTCATTGCTCTTCTCCTGCATCCGCGCTCGGGAAGCTCGAATCGGCGACATTTCCGCGAGGCATCCTAACCAGCTCATCGTCCAGGGGCATGAACCGCGCGGCTTCGTACTCGGGCTCGTACTTCTTGTTGTAGACCCGAAACACCACGGCGATGAACACACCGAAGAAGATCAGCAGGCCCACTTCGGCGTAGCTGGTCAGCCCCATGTTGCTCATGATCTCGCTGAGTCTCATGTCACTTGGCTCCTTGCGTGGAGGTCAGGGTATTGTCAGGCGCCCCGGCAGCAGCAGTGGGGGGAGCCTTGTCGTCGGCAGGAGGCGGAGGCGCGGCCTTGATGTCCGTGCCGAGTCGCTGCAGGTAGGCAACCAGGGCGATCACCTCCTTCTCTTCCAGTCCCTTCGGCCCGCCTTGCTTCTCCACCTCGACGGCGATCTCCTTGGCTTGGGCCCGTGCTTGAGCTTCAGCCTTGTTGACCGAGTCCCCGTAGGGGACACCCAGCATCGCCATCACGTCGACCCGCTTCTGGATCACGTCGAACTCGATGTTCTTGTCGAGCATCCACTTGTAGGACGGCATGATCGACTGGGGAGTGGTGCTGCGCGGATCCTCCATGTGGCGCACGTGCCACAGGTGCGGGTACTTGCCTCCGACTCGGTGTAGGTCCGGGCCGATGCGGCGCGAGCCCCACTGGAACGGGTGGTCGTAGACGAACTCACCCGGCTTGGAGTACTCGCCGTAGCGCTCCGTTTCCGCGCGCATTGGGCGAACCATCTGCGAGTGGCAGTTGTAGCAACCTTCACCGATGTACACGTCACGCCCGTAGAGCTCGAGCGGCGTGTACGGCTTGACCGAGGCGATGGTGGGGACGTTCGACTTGATCAGGAAGGTCGGGATGATCTCGAAGAGCGACGCGATCGCCACAGAGACAGTCACCATGATGGTGAACTTGGCCGGCTTGCGCTCCCACACACGGTGCCAGGCAGCGCGAGTGAAGTAGTTCAGCTTGTGCACGAACTCGAGCACCGGAGCGTGAGGCGGGATCACCAGCTTCGGAGTCGCGCCCTCGTACTCGCCGCTCAGCGCTGGGGCCTCCTGCACGGGCTCCTCGTACTTCTCCGGACGGTTCTTCCAGGTCATGATCAGGTTGACCAGGCACATCACGACGCCGGCCACGAACATCAGGCCACCCAGCGCTCGCACCCAGTACATGGGCATCAGGCGAATGACGGTCTCGATGAAGTCCGGGTACGCGAGGCGCCCGGTCTCGTCGAAGGCACGCCACATCAGGCCCTGCGTCACACCAGCGGCGTAGATCGCGATGATGTAGAACAGGATCCCCAGGGTACCGATCCAGAAGTGGTACTCCGCCAGCTTCTTGGACCACAGCTTGGTCTGGAACAGCTTCGGCGCGAGCCAGTACAGCATGCCGAAGGTCATGAAGCCGTTCCAGCCCAGCGCGCCGCTGTGCACGTGGGC
>JAUILJ010000632.1 GCA_030433055.1 Polyangia bacterium | reverse complement strand
GAGTGGGGAAGACCGAGCTGGCCAAGGCGCTCGCCGAGTTCTTGTTCGACGACGAGCTTGCCCTGACGCGCCTCGACATGAGCGAGTTCGCTGAGCGCCACATGGCCCAGCGGTTGATCGGGGCGCCTCCCGGGTACGCTGATAGTGAGCATGGTGGATTCCTCACGGAGGCTGTGCGCCGTCGCCCTTACTCCGTGCTCCTGTTCGACGAGGTGGAGAAGGCTCATCAAGACGTGTTCAACCTGCTACTTCAGGTACTTGATGATGGTCGCCTCACCGACGGCCGGGGCAGGCTCGCGGACTTCTCGAACACGGTCGTGATCCTCACCAGCAACATCGGTTCGCAGCGGATTCTGGATAGCGAGCCACGATTGTTCGAGAGCGAGGATGGGCGCGAGGCGCTGCGGGACGTGGTGCTCGACGAGCTCGGGGCCTTCTTTCGGCCGGAGTTCCTGAATCGGGTCGATGATGTCGTGGTGTTCCGCCCGCTGCTGCGTCCCCATTTGAGGCAAATCGTAGATATCCAGCTGGGAAAAGTGAGTCGCATGCTCGAGGGTCGCGGCCTGGATGTGGAGGTCGACGACGCCGCGAAGGATCGACTGGTAGAGCTGGGCTACGAGCCGGCGCTGGGGGCGCGTCCGCTCAAGCGGGCGATTGTGCGCCACGTTCAGGATCCGCTCGCTGAGTCAATCCTCGGTAAACGGGTTGGTCCCGGGACGCGCCTACGCGTCCGGTGGTTGGACGAAGAGTTCACCATCACGAGTGAATCCATGTGAGAATTCACTCGGGTGTGTTGGGCACCATCGAGGCCGCGTCGGGGTGCGGCGAGTTCCCGGGGAACACACCAGTAAGTTGCAGTTGCTACGTCGCGTCATGCATTCCAGTTCAGCGACGGGCAGGCCCAGCGCGCCAGCGTCGCGACATGCCACAAGGGAACCGATGTGGTTCGGCGGGTGGCTGGGGTCGTACACTTTCGCCACGTCGGGACGGCCGGCCCGTTGACGAAACACTTGAAAATAAAGGACACTCACACACGGAGGCTTGTCATATGAAGAGCGCGAAAGTCAGCCGCCGAGAAGCTGCACAGGTATTGGGTCTTGGTGCAGCGGCCTCGGCCGCGCTGGTGAGTGGGGTGAGTGCAGCTGCCCCAGCCAGTCCAAGTGTCGTTTCCGCGGGGCCGTCAAAAGTCGCCGCGGAGGAAGCGCCAGTCGTTTCCGCAGGGGCACACACCGCGGGACAATTGGTAGCCCCGCTCGTGGCGGGTAGCCAGCTTGGGCGTTGGAAGGTCGCCGCCGTGCTGCCGCTCCGCGAAGGTGCGATCAGCGTGGTCATGGCGCGTGGGAGTGGAGAACACTTCCAGCTGGACGTGGTCGCTCGTGGGCAGCAACGTGCCCCGGGTGAGACCGATTTCTTCCAGGTGATGGTGGTCAACCGGGGTGACGGTTCGACGTCGACACACGAAGAAGAGGGACTGGCAGCCATGGCGTTGGCGGACGTGATCCGCACGAACGAGCATACGGCTGAGCGGACCGGTTTCCTGTCGCTGGAACAGCGCGCCGAGCGAGCACGCAACCACCTTCACGAAGTTCACGAGAGCTAGCCCGTGCGTCGGGTCCAGCTTGCGACGAACTGCAACAACCGATGCGTATTCTGTGCGCAGAGCAGCGCTTTCCATGGGGAAAGCGACGCGGTTGAGCGGTTCGTGGTAGAGCCGGGCCCCGCCGGGGACGTGGTGCTCGTCGGAGGGGAGCCGACCCTGGTCCCAGACTTGGAGTCGGTCATCGCGGCTTTGCGGACAGCTGGCTCGAAGGTGTCGATGCAAACGAACGCGCGTTTGCTCGGTACCGACCCTCAGCTTGCCCCTCGCTTGCACGCCGCGGGCTTGGTCGAGGTCGAGGTCGCGCTGCACGGACCCACCGCAGCCGTTCATGACTACCACACCCAGGTCCCCGGAAGTTTCCGGGAGACGCTCACTGGTGTGCGCTCCGCCGTTGCCGCCGGGATTCGAGTCGTGTTGACCAGTCTGGTCACTCGCTCGAACTTTCGTCACCTGTCCGAGTGGGTGCGGCTGGCGTCGGTTGCGGGCGTCCGCGAGGCGGAGCTGCGGTCCGTGTTGCCCTATGGCAGAGCGGCGAACAAGCCTCGCCTCGAGCCTCCCCACGAGCTAGCCACCCCACACATTCGCGCTGCGATGGACCTGGCCAAACGCCTGGGCGTCGAGTGTCGCGCGCGTGCTGCAGACACTGACGACTTCGCCCTCAGTGGTGCCGAACTCGGTTCGCAGCTAATATCCATAAAGAAACTGGTGTGCGCCCATGTTGCGCAAGCCGATAGCCCCACCTACCGCTTAGCGGATCCTGGCACAGGGGAATGGTCACCTGCTTAAGGTTCAACCAAGTCCAGAGGTAAACCACATGGCCCGCAGACTCAGCACTACTTGTCGATTGTTCGTCGCTACTGTCTTGCTCTCCAGCGTTGCTGGATTGGTGGGTTGTGCCTCCGGGGGTGAGGCGGAAACCACCAGCGGGGGCAATGGTGGAAAGGGAGGCAACGGTGGCGTCGGCGGCGGGAGCGCCGGGTCGTCCTCCACCGCTGGGTCGAGCTTCGGTGGGAGCGACGTCGGCGGCTTCGCTGGGGCGGGCGGCGACAGCACTGGCGGGATGGGTGGCGTGGGCGTCGGCGGCAGCGATGTCGGGGGTGCTGGAGGCGCAACCGGCGGGAGCGGAGGCTCTGCGACCGCAGGCACCGGCGGTATGGCGGGCTCCGCTGGCAGTGGGACCGCGGGCACCGGGGGCAGTACCGGCAACCCAGAGGTCTGTGATGGCCTCGACAACAACGGCAACGGCCAGATCGACGAGGGTGATCCCGGTGGCGGCGCCGCGTGTACGGTAGCCGGTGAGCAAGGCGAGTGCGCCAAGGGGACGCTCCACTGCGTGGCGTCCCAGCTGCGCTGCCAGGCCGACAACTCGGCGGCCCCTGAGGTCTGTGATGATCTGGACAACGACTGCGACGGCCAAGTCGACGAGGGCAACCCCGAGGGGGCACAGGCGTGTAGCACGGGTCTCGATGGCATCTGCTCGCTGGGCGAGACGCGGTGCGACACCACGGGCTCCCCGCATCGTGTGGTCTGCGATCCGAACGTGACGCCGGGCACCCAGATGGAGAGCTGCAACTCCCTCGACGACGACTGCGATGGTGCGGCCGACGAGGGGAATCCAGGCGGAAATCAGGCGTGCACGATCTCGGGTCTTCAAGGTCCGTGCCGCAACGGGACGACCAACTGTGTCGCAGGTCAGCTCAACTGCGAGCAGCAGGTGTTTTCAACCTCCGAGCTCTGCGACGGCATCGACAATGACTGCGATGGCGCGCTCGACAACGCTCCCAGTGGGCAGACCCTGCCCGGTGTTGGAGACGCATGCTCCGTGAGCGGGGCGCAGGGCCAGTGCGCCATCGGCACCCAGTCCTGCGTCGGCGGCGGCTTCCAGTGCAACGCGACCTACTCGTCGCGCCAGGAGCGTTGCGATGGCAAGGACGACAGCTGCAACGGCCAGATCGACGAGGATTCAGCCCTCAACATGTGCACGCGCAACTGTTGGGACCTCGGCCTGCTTGCGCAAGGTCAAGCGATCCCGAACGTGACCTCGACGACGCTGCAGTGCAACGTGGGCGTGTGTGAGCTCAACCAAAGCAGCTGCCCGGCAGGTCGCGCCGACTCCAACGGCAACATCTGTGATGGTTGCGAGTCGACGGTCTGCAACAGCAGCCACACCTCGACTTGCGGTTCGCCGACGATCTTGTCGGGTACCGTCAACGGACAGATCGTCACGCTGAACGGCGAGGCCTACTTCATCGTCTCACTGAACAAGCCGAACCCTGCGACCAACCAGAGCTGGAACCCCACCATCACGCTCTCCGCCGCTTCCAAGAGCAACGGCTACCGAATGGACGTCATGTCCAGTTGCTCGGCCGCCGCGACCTGCCCGGTTTCAGGGGGCTCTGGTACGAGCACGAACGGCTCGAACAAGACCCAGTGGTCCATGAACTACGGTGCCATTCGCCAGTCGAACTGCGGGCTCGGCAACCATTGCACGGACAACTCCACGCCACCCGGCTCGGTGCTGGTGAAGATCACCCGCACCTCGATCCCGGGCAGCGGTGCGAACCCCGAGTGCGCTCAGTTCACCCTGACGTTCAGCCAGTGAGGAGAGCTGCACGAGATGCGGCTCGCACACCCTTGACTCTGGGTTGGGTTAGGGAAACAACGCGGAGTACATGTCCGACCTCGATGTGAAACAAGCGGATGGTTCCGTCACCATCTCGTTCGATGAAGGCCTCTACCCAAAGGATGCGATCTACGGCGCGGCGTATATCTTCATCGATCGCTGCTACGTGAAGCTCGAGCGCGACGCCGGAAAGGTCACGGTCAGGCTCAAGCTCAAACCCAGTGTCGAGCGCGAGCTGGATGCGCTGGTCGGTGAGTTCGAGAACGAGATCCTCGGTCAGGCGTGGCGTCGCATGATCACCGACGAGAACCGAGAGCTGATCCAGCAGGTCACGAGTCAGGCCATGGCTGGCGCTGCGGGGCCGCCCGGGTTGGACGACTTGCTCGAGATGAACATCGATGACGACACCGCCTTCGAAGACCCGCTCGGCATCGCGATGAGCTGGGAAGACAAGTACAAGAAGGTGAGCAAGGCTGTGCCCTTCGACGAGCGGGGCGATCCGAAAGGTGAGACTGAAGGTGACGCGTCCAGCGACGCGCCCAAGGGAGAAGGTGCGTGATCGAGCTCCGCTTTGATCCCGATCTCTACTCTGGGGACGCCATCGAGGCCGCGATGAGCATGTACGAAGGCTTCGCGGAGCTGAGCCTGGACAAGCAGGTCGATGCCTACATCGTGCGTCTCACGAGTCTCGGGGAACACGCCGAGCAAACGTTGGCCGACGAGTTCGCCAATTACTGTCTGGGTAGCACGATCGAGGCTCGCCCTGAGTGAGGGCGCCGTTCGGCGCGGTGGCGGTTCCCTGCTAGGCTCCACGAGTGAGCGGGGACGTAGCCCAGCCCGTTGAAGGGGCGCGCTCGGATCAAGCTGAGTCGGTCCAGCTGCGTTCGAACTCTTTCAACTTCGTGATCGGCGAACCCGTGCAGTGGCGCGAAGGGGAAGCGTGCCCGCTGATCCAGCGGCACCCCAGCTACGATCGAGCGCGCACGATGTGGCTCGCTCTGCGGGGTCAAATCCGTCTGTGCGAGACCCACACGCGCGATTTCAGTCGCGAAGAGTTGCTCGAGATCAAG
>JAUILJ010000631.1 GCA_030433055.1 Polyangia bacterium | reverse complement strand
CCACTACCTCGGCAAGGAGACCGTGCAGAACCTGATGGTGCTGCGCTTCGCCAACACATTCCTCGAGCCGCTGTGGAACCGCAACTACATCGAGAGCGTGCAGATCACGATGGCCGAGCGCTTCGGTGTTCAGGGCCGCGGCAGCTTCTATGAGGAAGCCGGGGCGATACGCGACGTGGTGCAGAATCACCTGCTCCAGGTCGTGGGCTTCCTGGCCATGGAACCGCCGGCGACGACCTACAACGAAGCGCTGCGGGACGAGCTGGTGAAGGTGTTCCGTCAGATCCGACCGCTGCGCGCCGATGACGTGGTTCGGGGGCAGTTCGACGGCTACCGCCAGGAGAAAGGCGTCGCCGCTGACTCGACCGTCGAGACCTACGCGGCGCTGCGCTTCGCCATCGACTCGTGGCGCTGGGACGGCGTGCCGTTCTTGATTCGAGCCGGCAAGTGCCTGGCCACGAGCGCGACCGAGGTGGTCGTCGATTTCAAGCGCCCGCCACTGAGCAAGCTTGCCCCGGGGAAAGGAAACTTCCTTCGGCTCAGGCTCAGCCCGGAGCTCAACATCTCCCTCGGCGCGCGCATCAAGCGGCCAGGGGATTCCATGGAGTCCGAGGCGACGGAGCTCAAGCTCGTCGGGCGCTCGGCGGGCGCCGGAATGAGCGCCTACGAGCGCCTACTCAACGACGCGTTGGATGGTGATCCAACGCTATTTGCCCGCCAGGATGCGGTCGAGGCGGCCTGGGAGGTCGTCGATGGCGTGCTCTCGGCACCGCCCGGTGTGCGACCCTATGCGCCCGGAACCTGGGGGCCAGCTGAAGCGGAACGCTTGGCGGCAGACATCGGCGGCTGGGAGTCGCCGGAGGAGAGAACATGACCACACTCAGCATCGATATCGGCGGCTCCCACGTGAAGGCACTGATCCCCGGAGAGCGCAAGCCTCGGAAGTTCTCTTCGAACGACGAGCTGAGCGCCGAGGAGTTCGTCCAGCAGATCAAACAGACCACCCAGGGCTGGGAGTTCGATCGCGTGTCCATTGGTTACCCAGGGGTGGTGCGCGACGGGCGTATCGCTGCGGAACCGGTGAACCTGGGAGAAGGCTGGGTCGGCTTCGACTTCGAGACCGCCTTCGGCTGCCCGGTCAAGTTGATCAATGACGCCGCGATGCAGGCTCTCGGCAGCTACGAGGGAGGGCGGATGCTGTTCCTGGGCCTCGGAACGGGCCTCGGCTCCGCCATGATCGTCGACGGGCAGATCGTTGCGATGGAACTGGCGCACTTGCCGTTTCGCAAGGGCAAGACCTACGAAGACTATGTCGGCGCCGCGGCCTTGAAGAAGCACGGCCCCGAGAAATGGGGTGAGCGCGTGCACACGATCGTCGAAGCGCTCCATTCGGCGCTCTTGCCTGACTACATCGTGCTCGGCGGAGGCAACGCCAAGGACGCGCCGCCTTTACCCGAGTGGGTGCGCATCGGGGACAACCGCAACGCATTCCTTGGTGGGTACAAGCTTTGGGAAGGGGAAGCACGCCCAGCCGCCACCCACACCTCGACCGAGCGCAAGGCCGGGAGAGGCGCTCCGACCCTGGGAATGATCGGGTTGGGCCGCATGGGGGGGAGCATGGTGCGTCGGCTGCTCCGGGGGGGCTGCCAGTGCGTGGTCTATGATCACTCCCCGGAAGCGGTCGAGCAGCTCTCCGCGCTCGGCGCCACGCCTAGCGAGTCGTTGGCACAGCTGGTTCAGCAGCTGGAGGCGCCGCGCGTCGTTTGGCTGATGGTGCCTGCGTCCGTGGTCGAGACGACCTTGGCTGAGTTGGTGTCGTTGTTGCAGTCTGGAGACGTCATCGTCGATGGCGGGAACTCGTACTACGTGGACGATATCCGCAGGGCAAAGCGAATGTCCAACCGGGGTATCCACTACGTCGACGTTGGCACCAGCGGGGGCGTGTGGGGCCTGGAGCGTGGCTACTGCCAGATGATCGGAGGTGAGGCGGAGATCGTCGCTCAGCTAGAGCCGTTCTTCGAGGCCCTCGCCCCGGGGGTCGACGCTGCGCCACGCACGCCGGGACGAGACGGTGCGCCGACCAACGCCGAGCGTGGCTTCTTTCACTGTGGTGGTCCCGGCGCTGGGCACTTCGTGAAGATGGTCCACAACGGCATCGAGTACGGCATCATGGCGGCCTATTCTGAGGGTTTGAACGTGCTCGAGCAGGCTGCGGTGGGGAAGCAAGAGCACGCTTCGGACGCCGAGACGACGCCGATGCGGGATCCCCAGCACTACGAGTACGAGCTAGACCTCGCGGAAATCAGCGAGCTTTGGCGGCGCGGCAGTGTGATCGGCTCCTGGCTCTTGGATCTGACGGCGTCCGAGCTGAATCGTGACCCGCGGCTCGCCGCGTTTGCGGGGCGGGTGTCTGACTCGGGTGAGGGGCGCTGGACCATTCAGGCGGCGATCGACGAGGGGGTGCCGGTGCCGGTGCTCAGCGCCGCGCTGTATCAACGCTTCTCTTCGAGAGGCCAAGCTGACTTCAGCAACCGCGTGTTGTCAGCCATGCGTCACGCGTTCGGCGGTCACGCAGAGAAGCAGGGCTGAGCCCAGATGGAGCGACGGGCGCTGAGCGACGGAGCAACGCTCGAGATCCTCCCTGACGCGAGTTCCGCTGCGCAAGCTGCAGCCAGCTTCGTCGCCCGGGAGGCCACGCGGGCGATCGCAGAGCGCGGGATGTTCAGCGTGGCGCTCAGCGGAGGCAGCACGCCGCGTCCGATGTTCGAACTGCTGGCTCACGAAGAGCTGCCGTGGGAGCGCGTCCAGCTGTTTCAGGTGGACGAGCGGGTAGTCCCGCTGGACCACCCTGACAGCAACGCGCGCCAGCTCCGAGAGGCGTTGCTCGAGCGCGTGCCCGTCCCGGAGCGAAACCTGCACATGATGCCGGTCGACGAGTCCGATCCGGCGGCGCGCTACGCAGCCACGTTGCGCTCGTTGCTCGGCGAGCCAGCGGTGCTGGACATGGTCCATCTGGGCCTCGGAGACGACGGCCACACCGCGTCGTTGGTGCCTGGGGATCTCGCGCTGGAGATCGACGACGCCGACGTCGCAGCCGTGCCGCCTTATCGAGGCCACGCACGTATCAGCTTGACCCTACCCATGCTGAATCGGGCGAGGCGTGTCCTGTGGTTGGTGAGCGGGAGTGGCAAGCAGCGCGCGCTGGCGAAGTTGCTCGCTCGAGATCCCTCCGTACCGGCCTCCCTCGTGTCGCGAGAACGCGCGCTCATCGTCGCGGATCGGGCGTCGGCTGGCGGTCTGGGTTGGCGCTGAGGCGCCCACGCCGAAACCGCGTTCCCATCCACCCCGATCGGAGTCGACTCCGGACGGCGCTTTTCCAGCCAACTCCGGCGTAAAATCTGCGATGCATGAGCGCTCCAATCCCCTCGAGCCTCGAGCGCTCTTCCGTCCTCCGCCATGCTTGCCGCATTCCGAATCGTGTTCGACGTGGTCGTCTACCGACTGCGGCGTTTCGAGATGGCGAACCTGGTAGCCGCCGTCGCGATCATGCTGGCGCTGGGAACGCGACCGCTCGATCTGGTCACTCGCACCGCGTTCGGGGCGGGGCTCAACGTGCTAGCGTACCTCACCAACGACTACTGCGACGTGGAGCAAGATCTGGCCGAGGGACGGGGGCCAGCGAAGTTCCTGAGTGAGCATTTACGCGCGGCGCTGGGCGCGCAGATTGGGCTCGCGCTGATCTTGGCGGGGGTCGCCGCGGTGTATGACCCTGGCTTGCTGCTCGCGCTCGGGTTGGGAGCCGGGATCTGTTGGGCCTACTCCGCGCGACTCAAGGCGCGGCCGGTAGTCGACATCCTGAGCATGGTGCTGTGGGGCGTCGCGATGCCCCTGGTTGCGTTTCCGTTGGGCAATCAGCTTGGCTGGCTGTTGGTCGTCCAGCTGGGGCTGTTCAGCGCGTGCTTCGAGACGATTCAGGTGTTGCGCGATCGAGATGAGGACGTGCGGGCGGGGGTGAGGACCAGTGCGGTGGCGTTTGGAGCACGGCGCACGCGGTCGCTGGCTCGTGTCTTCATGCTGATCGCCATGTGCTATGCGCTCCTGGTGCTCGATCGCTACGTGGGCGCGTTGCTGCTGTTGGCGGTTCTGGTTCCCATTCCCAGGGAAGCAACGCCCGAAGCCATGACCCGCTACTGGAACCGAATCCGCCTCTCCCAAGGCGTGAGTTGGCTAGGCCTGCTCGCTGGCGTCTACCTGCGAGGCACCACCCACGGCTGGCTCCTCAGCGGAGTCAGCTAGGGCCTGGGGTCGGGTCAGCACCGCGACCGCCGGGATCAAGCACAGGTACACCGCCGCGGACACCAGCGTGAGGTTCGTGAGGCCGAACATCAGCGCGATGATGATCGCCAGGCTCGACGCGAGCACGCTGCCCACACCGTTGAGACCCCACAGCCATGGCGTCTCCTTCGCGAACTCGCGGCTGACGATCCGCATGCCACAGGGAAACGCCATGCCCATCGAGACGCCGAGGGGTACGGTGATGCCTACCGCGAAGCCAATGCGTGCGCCGAGCACCGCGGAAGCGACGCTGGGAGCGAAGCGCGACCAGAGCAGCGCCACCCCCACGAGCAGCAGCGCGATCAAGGTCGGATACACGAAGCAATAGGGCCGGCGATCCAGCGGCAGTCGGTCGCTGAGCAGTGACCCAACTCCAGCCGAGGCGACCAGGCTCGCGAGCACGACGATCAGGCTGTAGATCGGGTGCCCAAGCACGACGCTCAGGCGCTGCAGCAGCGCGATCTCCGCGAGCATGAAGCCCACTCCGATACAAAAGAAGTAGCCTAGCGCGGCGGCGAGTCGGCCGCGGCGCCCGGGCTGTGGCGCTCGCGTCGACTTCAGCTGCCCGCGCATGCGCCACAGCGGAACCAGGATGGCCCCGCTCACCAGCAGCAGCGACGCGAGCAGCGCTAGCAGCAACGTGCGCGTCGCCACCAGGTTGCCTTCGATCGTGCCCTGGGTGAGCGCCGGTGGTGGGTGAAACAGCGCGCGCGGGCGGATCACGTTGAAGAAGAACGGGCGATCATCAGTTGCCGGGCGGAAATCAAGCTCCGGGAGCAGCGTGACACGGTCGAGCTCCGCGCGGCTCTTCACCGCCAAGATCTCCTTGAGCCTCGCCGCCGACGTCGGGTGCGTGGGGGAGACGACCACCGCGAAGCCCTTTTCCTTGGCGACGCGGTCGAGGGCTTCCCCGTCGGCGCGGGTGAGCGGATCTCGGCCAACCAAGAGCGTGCTGACCA
>JAUILJ010000630.1 GCA_030433055.1 Polyangia bacterium | reverse complement strand
GGTGCCGAGCGCGCCCACCAGGGCGATCAAGGCGCACACCACGAAGAGCAGATTTCCAGCCATAGGTGACTCCGTTCCGGCTCCCCTACTCCGCCGCCCGACGGTCGGTCACGAGCCAGCCGAGTTCCCCGGTCTGGTTCTTTCCACCGGTCTGCACGTAGTCTTCGAAGTGCTTCCGGAACTTGCGGATGAAGGCCAGCATCGGCGTGGCGGCACCATCACCAAACGCGCAGATGGTGTTGCCGGTGATGTTCGAGGCGATCTCGTGCACCTGGTCGAGTTCCTCCAAGGTGGCGGTGCCCTGAACCACCTTGTCGAAGATGCGCTCGAGCCAGCCACAGCCCTCACGGCACGGTGTGCACTGCCCGCACGACTCGTGCTTGTAAAAGTGGATCAGGTTCTGACAGGCCAGCACGGGATCGGCGCGATCGCTGAGCACGATGGCGCAGCAGGTTCCGAGCATGTTGCCTGTCCGCCGGTAGGTGTCGACGCCCATCGGCAGGTCGAGCACGCTCTTGCCGTTGTACGGCGCGAAGCGCTCGTCACCTTCTACGTTGACGATCTCGTCCTCCAGCATGATCGGGCAGGAGGATCCGCCGGGAATCACGCCCAGCAAGGGACGGTCGTCCAACATTCCCCCACCGAGATCGTAGATGAGCTCGCGCAACGTGAGGCCCACTGCGGCTTCGTATACGCCGGGTTTCTTCACGTGGCCGCTGACGCCAAAGAGCCGGGCTCCACCATCGTTGAAGCCGTGCAGCTCGCTCAGCTGAGAGAACGTGTCACCGCCCACCTCGAACACCGAGGGCATGATGGCGATGGTCTCGACGTTGTTGACGGTGCTGGGCATGCCGAACACGCCGTACTGAGCGGGGAACGGCGGCTTGAGCCGAGGCTCACCGCGTCGCCCCTCGAGGGAGTTGATGAGCGCGGTTTCCTCGCCACAGATGTAGGCGCCAGCGCCGGTGTGCACGAACACCTGCATCGGCCAGTCTTTGCCGAACGGCTTTTCTCCAAGGTAGCCCTTCGCTCGAGCTTCTTCGATCGCAGCCCAGAGCCTGGCCTTGGATAGATGCAGCTCGTCGCGCACGTAGATGTACGCGGCGTGCGCGCCGATGCCGTAGCCCGCGATGATGCAACCCTCGATCAGCGAGTGAGGGTTCATCTCCATGATGGTTCGGTCCTTGAAGGTACCGGGCTCGCCCTCGTCGGCGTTGACCACCAGATAGTGGGGCTTGTCGCCAGGAGGAGGCATGAAGCTCCACTTCGTCCCGGCATCGAAGCCGGCACCGCCGCGCCCGCGGATGTGTGCGGCTTTGGCCTCGGCGATGACCTGGTCGCGGCTCATCGACAGCGCTTTGCGTGCGCTCTTGTAGCCGCCCTCCTGTTCGTACAGGTCGAGCTTCCAGCTATCTGGCTTGCCGTAGTTCTTGGACAGGTACTGCGTCTGCTTGAGCATCCGGACCTCAACCCTCGTACATCAGGCGGTCGAGAATGCGGTCGACCTGCTCGATGCTGAGGTTCTCGTAGTAGTCCTTGTCGACCTGCATCATCGGAGCGCTGCCGCATGAAGCGAGGCACTCGGCGGTGCGCAGGGTGACGCGGCCGTCTTTGGTCGTTTCGCCACAACGCACACCGAGCTTCTTCTCGCAGTGTGCGAGGATCTGATCAGAGCCGCGCAGGGCGCAGGACAACGTTCGACAAACCCAAACCTGGTGCTTCCCAGGTTTGTGCTGGTTGAAGAGCGTATAGAAGGTAACGACGCCTTTGACGTGCGCCGACGACAACTCCAGGCGTTCCGCGACGAACTGGATGACGTCTTCGTTCACCCAGTTCTCGTTGGCTTCCTGACACAAGTGGAGCGTGGGAATACAGGCCGCCATCTTGTTCGGGTAGCGCTCGAGAATGCTCTGCAGCTGGCGCTCCTGCTCCGCGTTCAGGGCGAATGCCATGACTTGTTCAATCCTGTAGTCGATGATGTTGGCCGGTGACCGCCGCGCTGCGCTGGCTCCCACGTACCAGGGGTCGGGTTTGGGGAGCTGTGGCGAGCCAAGGGTTGGCTCTGAGATGAACCGAGCGAAGCGATGAAGTCCTGGTTGTCCGCGCCTGGGGAGGCGCGAACGGATTAACAATTCGGCTCGAAAGGCGGTCCCTGTGGCCAGGGCGAGCGCACCGTAGTGAGGTGCCAAGTCGGGTGTCAAGAGCGCTCTAGAGTGGCTAACTCAGCGACTCGGATGGGCGATCCAGGGCCGTTCGCCTCCGGCACTCAGTTCCCCAGCAAACGCTCCGAGCAACCGGGAATCCGGGGCGCCTGAATCGCCGCGTGAGCCTTGCCCAAGTACGCGGCGCAACGCTCACTACCCCAGGCCGTGGGGTCGACGCGCGGAAACCGCCTGCCCCGGAGCATTGGCAACTTCCGCGCGAGAGGACGCGCTGTGGGCTTGAGTCTCGGGCACTTAGCCGTGTAGGCTGGCGCCCTCGCTGAACCAGCGACAATGGAGGTAGGGCCGAGTGTTTTGTCCGAACTGTGGGACGCAGAACGAGGATAGTGCCAATAGCTGCGTCAAGTGCGGTTTCAACTTGAAGGGCTCTGCGGCGCCCAAGTTCAAGGGCACCATGCTGATGATGAACGCCCCCCAGATCCCGAAGCCCGGGGAAGGGGCGGCGCCACCAGCACCAGGTGGAGCGCCAGCAGCTCCAAAGCCCAAGCTGAAGGGAACCATGCTGGGAGTCGCGCCTCCGTCGGCTGGCGGTGTTGCGCCACCGGAGCCTCCGGGCCCTCCGGCGGCTCCTGCGCCCCCCATGCCCGAGCCGCCAGCGCCCCCAGGCGGCGGCGTCAATCCGCTCGGTGGAACGATGGTGGCGGACATGAGCCCCGTGGGTGACATGGGCGCGCCGCCGGCGCCTCCCCCACCCGATGCTGGTGGCGGCTTCCCGCCACCCGGTGGAGCACCCATGGGCGGACCGCCGCCCGGTGCGCCAACGGGCGGGGCGCCTGACATGGGACCGCCACCCGGTGGACCGATGGGTGGACCGCCGCCCGGTGGAGCACCGATGGGTGGACCGCCACCCGGTGGAGCACCGATGGGCGGGCCGCCGCCCGGGGGAGCGCCGATGGGTGGACCGCCACCCGGTGGACCGATGGGCGGGCCGCCGCCGGGTGGACCGATGGGTGGGCCACCGCCGGGTGGACCGATGGGAGGACCGCCGCCAGGCGGCCCCATGGCTGGCCCGATGGGCGGAGCCATGGCCGGCATGAATCAGATGGCTGGCGGAGATGACATCAAGAAGCAGGCTCAGACGTGGCTGATCTTGTCGTGTCTCACCTTCTTCTGTGGATGCGGCATCCTCGCCGCTATTCCCGCCTTCTTTGCCTGGAAGGCCAAGCAAGCCGCCGACGCTGGAGACGTACAGGAGTTCCAGGCGAAGCTGAAGATCGCGAAGATCTGCTGCTACGTCGCGATCGCCTGGTTCGTCGTGATCGTGCTCCTGAACGTTGTCAGCATGGCGCTGCGCTGAGTTCAGCGTCAGCACGCGAGCGACACGCGCGGGCCCCCGGGTCCGCGCGTTTCGTTTTGTAGCCTTGAGTTGCCCCGGTCAACGTTCAGCGGTACTCGACTCTGGTGCAAGCCGAGGCGACGGGTAACCCAGCGGACCGCGAGAGAGCCCGTTCGCTCAAGGACTGGGCGGTCCGGATCAGCCTCTGGGCGCTGGTGGTTGCGCCGCTGTTCCTGAGCCTGATGACGGATTTCGTCGCTTGCCCGTCAGCTCGCATGCTCGGTCAACCCTGTCCAGGTTGTGGTCTGACCCGCGCCACGATGGCTGCCCTGCATGGACACCTGAGCGAGGCGTTCCACTTCCACCCCCTATTCTTCCTCGCGGCACCGTTTCATGTCGGGGCGTTGCTCTACGGGAGCTGGCTCCTGCTAGCGCCCGCGAGCCTGCAGCCATCGAACGACCAGCTCTTCACATCTGGCAAGCGCATCGGGCAGGCCTACATCGTGATCACCACGCTGCTGATCCTGCTCTGGGTAGCGCGCTTCTTCGGTGCGTTCGGCGGCCCCGTCCCCGTGGGCGCCAAGGCCGCTCAGGAGTGGCATCAGTCGGGCCAAACGCCCTGATGTGCTGATTCCGCGCGAAACAGCATGCGCTGGTTCGCGAGTTCAAACGTTGAAGCGGAAGTGGATCACGTCGCCGTCACGCACGACGTACTCCTTGCCTTCGATCGCGAGCTTGCCCGCCTCTCGGCACTTGGCCTCGGAGCCAAGCTTGATCAGGTCTTCCCACCAGATCACCTCGGCCTTGATGAAGCCTCGCTGAAAGTCGCTATGAATCGCGCCGGCCGCCTCGGGCGCCGTCGCCCCCTTGCGCACCGTCCACGCCCGGCACTCCTTCTCACCGGCGGTCAAGAACGTCAGCAGGCCGAGCAGCTCGTAGCCCGTACGGATCACGTGATTGAGCCCCGGCTCCTTCAAGCCGACGCTCTCGAGGAACTCCGGCCGATCAGCAGGCTCGAGCTCCGCGATCTGCTCTTCGAGAGCTGCACAGATCGGGATCACCCTGGCGCCTTCCGCCTCGGCGTACTCCCGGAGCTTCTGCAGGTGAGGGTTGCTGTCGAGGTCGGCGAGTGACGCTTCATCCACGTTGGCCACGTAGAACACCGGCTTGCTCGTCAACAGCTGTAGATCCCGGAGGATCACGTTCTCCGTCTCACCCTCCACCTTGAAGGAGCGCGCGGGCTTGCCGCTATCGAGATGGGCCGCGAGTGCCTCGCACACCGCCACAGCGGCTTTCTCGACCGCATCACCACCCTTGGACTGGCGCCGCGCGCGGTCGAGGCGCTTGTTCACCGTGTCCATGTCCTTGAGCGCCAGTTCCGTGTGGATCGTTTCGACGTCGTCCACTGGGCTGACCTTGCCCTCGACGTGCACCACGTTTTCGTCTTCGAAACAGCGCACCACATGGGCCACCGCGTCGACTTCACGAATGTGTGACAGGAACTGATTGCCCAGGCCTTCACCCTTGGACGCGCCACGCACCAGCCCTGCGATGTCGACGAACTGGATCGTCGTAGGCACTTCGCGCTGCGTTTTGTAGATCACGCTGAGCTGCTTGAGCCGGTCGTCGGGGACCGGCACCACACCTACGTTCGGCTCGATGGTGCAGAACGGATAGTTCGCCGCCTCCGCCTTGGCAGTGGAGAGGGAGTTGAAGAGCGTGCTCTTGCCGACGTTCGGCAGGCCAACGATGCCGCAGGAAAAGCCCATGGGGGCGGGGCTCTACACCGCAGGCGAAGCC